>NZ_JAIRBP010000030.1:0-46171 GCF_021151495.1 Halomonas sp. IOP_31
TTCAAGGCCCAGGCCAAGGGTCAGAATCTGCGTACTGTTCATGTCCTGCCTCCTGTCCATGTGGAGGTCATATCCTGGCCCAGTTCAAGGGACGAATTCCACACCCAACGACGAAGAGCCAATATCAGTTTATAACACTGGTACGCCTGCCGCGTTCGTCGATCGAGCGCCTGAACATCAAATAAGCCAGCCCGCCGGCCAGCCCATTGCCGATGGCCGCACCCAACGCCGTGCCGGCGATGCCACCCCATTGGGTACCCAGCCATAGACACGGCAGGTAGCAGGCAAACAACCGCGCGCAGGACAGCAGCATGGCCCGCAGCGGCCAGCCCAGCGCATTCGAGGCCGACACCACCAGCATGCACAGCCCGAGCAACGCATAGCTCGGCAACAGGCCGCGGATCAGCACACTCAGCTCGCCACGTACCTCAGGATTACCCGAGAGCGCCATCGCCACCCAGGGCGCGAACAGTGCCAGCACGCCGCCCAGCGCCAGTTGCCACAGAACCGCCACCTTGAACGCCAGCGCCATCAAGCGGCGAATCTGCGGCCAATCGCCGGCGCCGTAACAGCGCCCCAGCCAGGGCGGCAACGACATGGTCAGCGCCAGCACCACCATCAGCGAAACGGTTTCCAGGCGACTCGCCATGCCCCAGGCGGCCACGCTGGTTGGGCCCAGCGAGGCGACGATCGCCGTCGCCAGCATCGCCGCCAGCGGCGGCATCAGCTGGCTGACCATGGCCGGCCCGGCGATCGCCGTGAAGGGGCCCAGCGAACGCCGGGCCTCCCCGACCAGCCCGTGACGCGCCAGCCAATCGGTCTTGCCCAGCCGACGGCCCAGAATCACCAGCCCGGCGCCGAATGCCAGCGCCGTGGCCCAGGCGGCACCGGGCAGGCCCAGCCCCGGCCAGCCACCGATGCCGAAGATCAGCAATGGATCGAGCAGCAGGTTGATCAGGCTGGTGATCACCATCAGCTTGCCGGGCAAGCGGGTATCGCCGTGCGCACGGAACAGGCTGTAACCGAAATACAGCGCCGCCCCCAGCCAGGCGGCCAGCAACTGCGGCGCCCAGTAGCTGCGGATCAACGGCAGTAGTTCGGGCGCGGCGCCGAGTTGGCGAAACAGCGGCTCCTGGGCGCTCAACAGCACCAGTGCCAACAGCGCGATGATTGCACCACCACCCAGCAGTACCAGACTGCCCAGCCGCCTTGCGCGAGCCTGCTCATCGGCGCCCAGCGCCCGCGAGATCAACGCGGCGATGGCGATACCCAGCCCTACCTGCACGCCGATGATCAAGAACGACAAGGGAAAGGTGAACGACTGCGCGGCCAGCGGTGCGGTGCCCAATCGGGCGATGAAAGCGCTGTCGACCAATTGGAAACCGAGCAGCGACAATACCCCCAGCGCCATGGGCCAGGTCTGTTGCCAGAGTTGTCGAGGCAGCGTCGCGGCCACTGGAGCTCCTTGCGAATCAAGGGGAGCGCATTCTGGCATGGGAGCGAGGTCTTATCGATCTGCCACGGCGATTGCCGCGAGCGAGCGGCATCGCAAGCCGGCTCCGCGTGTCGACTGGCTATCGTTCCTTGCGAATCGGCGACCCGAGGCGGCTCTGCCCTTCGTCATTGCCACCATAATCCGACAGACAACAGTGCGAGCGTCGAGAGCAGCGTCGCCACATTGACGCCCATCACGCGCATCAGTGCCTCGCGATCTTCCAGCACGCAAGGTAGACGCAGGACCACCCACAGCGCCGCGGGAAGCGTGAGCCAGGCCAGCCAGACCCCCGCCGGCAGCAGTTGGCTTACCCGCCCCAGCGCGATCAGCGCGTAGCCGCCCAGCAGCAAGGCCCCAACCCACCGCGAGGCGCGGGGCAAGCCCAGCACGATGGGCAGATGGCGGCGACCGATACGCCGGTCGGCCTCCCTATCGGGAAACTGGTTGATCAGCAGTAGTTCACTGACCAGCAGCAGCGCGACCATCGAGGCAATCAGCGCCCCCCCATCGAGTTGCCCGCCTGACGCGACCAGGCTGCCCAGCACCATGCTCGGGCCGAAGCCCAGCCCCGGCGCCAGCAGGCATAACGGCGGCGAGCGGGTAATCCAGCGTGTATAGGCCACTATCAAGACCACGCCGCTCAGGCCCAGCACCAGCATCGGCCAGCCTCGCAGCCACAGGAAGTAGATACCGATCGCCACGACGACCGCCAGCATGCAGCATGCCGTGATCAATACGCCGGGTGCCGCCGAGGGCGTTTCTGGCAACGCACCGCTGCCGCCGGAGAACGGGGTTCGCCGGGTGAGCATGTCGAGGCCGGAGCGAAAATCGTCATACTCGTTGAGCAGGTTGACGGCTACATGAGCAAGCAGCCCGCCGATCAGCACCAGCACCACCTCGAGGGGGTCGAGGACGACCGACTGGCGAGCGGCGAGGCTCACCCCCAGCACTACGCAAAGCGGCGCCAATACTAGAAAGTCGGGGCGAGAGGCCCGCGCCACCGCGATGGTCGACATGCAGACCCCTTGATTGCCCCAGGTGAAGGCCCGGCTCGCTCAGGCGTCCCACTTGGGTGCGAAATCCGGGTTGGCGATCCGCTCGCCCACATCCAGACGCTCGATGCGCGCCATCTCGTCATCGCTCAGGGTCAGCTCGAGCGCCGCCAGGTTGGCTTGCTGATGCTCGGGCCGGGTGGACGAGGGAATCACCGCGATATCGCGCGACGCAACCCAGGCCAGCGCGACTTGGGCCGGCGTGGCGTCGTGATCGTCAGCGATCTGGCGGAGCACCGGTTCGTTCATCACCTTACCGACGGCGAGCGGCATGTAGCCGGTGACCTCAAGCCCCTTGGCCTGGCTGTGCTCGACCAGCGTTCGGTTGGCCAGGAATGGATGGACTTCGATCTGGTTGGTAATCAGATGCTCGCCTCCCGGTACCGACAGTGCCTCATCGAGATGCGCCAGGGTGAAGTTCGAGACGCCGATGTGCCGGGCCAGTCCCTTCTCGCGTGCCGCGTTGAGCGCGCCGATGTATTCCGCCATGGGTATCTCGTCATTGGGCGACGGCCAATGGATCAGCGCCAGATCGACCCGCTCGACGGCGAGCTTGCGACAGCTTTCCTCGAGGCTGGCGATCAGCTCATCGTGACGAAAGCGATCCCACCAGACCTTGGTGGTCAGGAATATCTCGTCGCGAGGCACGCCGCTTTGCTTGATGGCCTCGCCGACCGGCTGCTCGTTATCGTAGATCTGGGCGGTATCGATGTGTCGATAGCCGAGCGCAAGAGCCGACTTGACCGAATCGATGACCTGCTGGTCCTTGAGGCGATAGGTACCGAGACCGATGCGCGGAATGATGTTTGATTGGGCCATGCTAGCCTCCCTGCCTTTTTCGGAGCGTTCGTCGGCCAGCAGGACCGACATTATTGAAATTGAGGTCGGCGGCCGGGCATTTCAAGGCCGTTAGAGGTCTAGCGATCGCCGCGGAGCGAACTCGGCACGCCACTGCCAACTCGTGTCCGAAGGCATTAGACTGAAGTTTCCTGTCGAGTGGGGATGATGATGAGCGAAACCGCGAATGTCGTGCTGGTAGGCGCCGGGCATGCCCACCTGCACGTCGCCGGCCATGCCCGTCGCCTGATCGAGCGCGGTGCGCATGTGACGCTGATCTCTCCCGGCGACTTCTGGTACTCCGGCATGGCCACCGGCATGCTCGGCGGCGACTACGAGGCCAGCCAGGACCGGCTCGACCCGGCATCGCTGATCAGGGCCCAGGGCGGCGAATTCATCGCCGACCGGGTGAGCGGTATCGACCGCCAGCGGCGTCAGGTGCAGCTCGTCGGTTCGCCACCGCTCGCTTATGATCTGCTGTCGTTGAACCTGGGCAGTCGCGTCGATCCCTCAACGATCTTCGGCCTGTCGAGTGGTGACAACGTCTGGCCGGTGAAACCCATCGCAACTCTGTGGCGGCTGCGCCAGCAGCTCGAATCGGCGCTCGCCGGCAACGCCGAAGCGCCGCGCCTGGCGGTCATCGGTGGCGGACCCACCGGAGTCGAACTGACCGCCAACCTGGTCGCGCTCTACGCCCGCTACGGGCGCGAACCTGGCATCACCCTGGTCAGCGCCAGCGAAAGATTGCTGCCCAACGCACCACGCGCCGCCGGCGCGTGGATCGAGCGACGCCTGGAACGGCGTGGAGTGCGCCTCGAACTGGCCGCCTCGGCCGTGGGCTATCAAGCCGGCGAGCTGCGCCTCGACGACGGCATGCGTCTGAGCGTCGAGCATGTGGTGCTCGCCAACGGTTTGATCGCCCCTGAGCTTACCGGCGAGCTTGGCCTTGCCTGCGATTCGCGCCAAGGCCTGGCCATCACCCCGGCGCTGCACAGCCCCGACGACTCGCGCATCTTCGCCGTCGGCGACTGCGCCTGGCTCCGCCATGCACCTTGCCCCAAGCTCGGCGTATTCGGGGTCCGTCAGGCGCCGGTGCTGCTCGACAATCTCTGCGCCTGGCTCGCCGGCGAGCCGCTGCGCGACTACCAGCCGCAGCGCCGCTATCTATCGGTGCTCAATCTCGGCGATGGGCGCGGCCTGGCACTCTGGGACCGCTGGTGGTGGAAAGGCCGCCTGGCCCTGCAACTCAAGCAGCACCTGGATCGGCGCTTCATGGCCCGCTGCGGTGCGTGAAGACCGAGCCCGCGGCAGGGCCGGGCGCGCGGTAAGCGTATCGGGCTAGCCCGGCGTCATGCCGCGCATCCGCTCGCTGCGTCGGCGCAGCAGTTCCAGCGTGGTCAGCAGCAGCATCGACAGCAGCACCAGCATCGTCGCCACCGCGAGGATCGTCGGGCTTATCTGCTCGCGAATCCCCGACCACATCTGGATCGGCATGGTGCGCTGCTCGGGGCCGGCTATGAACAGCACCACCACCACCTCGTCGAACGAGGTGATGAAGGCGAACAGCGCCCCCGACACCACACCCGGGGTGACCAACGGCAAGACGACCTTGAAGAAGGTCCGGGTGGGGTTGGCGCCCAGGCTGTGCGCGGCACGGTTCAGGGTGGTATCGAAGCTCGACAGCGTGGCGGTCACCGTGATTACCACGAAGGGAATGCCCAGCACCGTGTGGGCGAGGATCACTCCCAGGTAGGTCTGCGCCAGATTGACCTTGGAAAAGAAGAAGAACATCGCCGCCGCCGAAATGATCAACGGCACGATCATCGGCGAGATCAGCAATGCCATCACCGCGCCACGTGCCGGCATGTGTCGGCTCGACAGACCCAGCGCGGCGATCGTACCGAGCATCGTGGCCAGCAACGTCGCAGCGATGCCGACGATGAAACTGTTCTTGATCGAATTGAGCCATTCGCTGGAGGTGAAGAAATCCTGGTACCAGCGCAGCGAATAGCCGTCCGGATCCAGCTGCAGCATAGCCTTGGTGAAGGTGAAATAGGGTTCGGCATTGAACGACAGGGGGATGACCAGCAGCAGCGGACCGATCAGGAACAGGAAGACCAATCCGCACAGCCCCAGGAAGACATAGTGCCAGATGCGTTCGCCACGCGTGGCGTAGGATGGAAGCGCCATTGCGTTACCCCAGCTTGACTTTGTCGACGCCAATCAGGCGATTGAAGACCAGGTAGCAGACCACCACCACGAACAGCAGGATCGAGGCGATCGCCGCCGCCAGCCCCCAGTTGAGCGAGGTCTGCATGTGGTAGGCGATGGAATTGGTGATGAAGCGCCCCGATTGCCCGCCGACCAGCGCCGGCGTGATGTAGTAGCCGATCGACAGGATGAACACCAGTATTCCGCCGGCGGCAATCCCGGGAATGGTCAGCGGAAAATACACCCGCCGGAAGCACAGCAAGGGCTTCCCGCCCAGCGAGCGGGCGGCGTGCATGTAACTCGGCGGAATGGTCTTCATCACCGAGTACAACGGCAGGATCATGAACGGCAGCAGGATATGGGTCATGGCGATGATCGTCCCCGTCTTGTTGTAGATCATCTGCCATCGCGCCTCGTCGGCGATGATCCCCAGCGCCACCATCAGATCGTTGAGCACTCCCTGCGACTGCAGGATGGCGATCCAGGTGGTGGTACGCACCAGCAACGAGGTCCAGAACGGCAACAGCACCAGGATCATCAACAGGTTGGAATGGCGCAGCGGCAAGTTGGCGAGCAGGAAGGCGACCGGGTAACCGAGTATCAGGGTCGTCAGCATGATGACGCCACTCATCCAGAACGTTCGCCAGAACAGCGTTCCGTAAACCTGCATGTAATCAGGCACCGCGACGATCTCGCCATCGGGGGAATACTGATGATCGACGGCTGCCAGGTAGTAGGACAGTGTATAGGGCGACGACTCGCGCTTGATCACCCGCCAGGTCGCGAGTTCGCCCCAGTCGTCGTTGATATCGATCAGGGCGGCTTTATAGGGTGCTTCCAGCTTGGCGACACGCCGCGCGGTACCCATCAGCGCCGACCGCATGCCGGATTTCTCGTAGTTGAGACGGCTCGCCACCAGCCCCAGGTTGCGCGCCTTGGCGCCCGCCTCGAGATCGGCGGCCAGCGCGGCGAAGGCCGGCTCGTCGGGTAGCGACTCGCCATCCCAGTCGGCCAGCGCCTGGCTGGTCTGCGGCAGCGCGGTGGAGACTTCGGGGTTGTCGACGCTGCGCCACAGCATGTCGAACAGCGGCATGACGAAAGCGATGATCAAGAACGCCAGCAGCGGCGACACCAGCAGCAGCGCCTTGAGCTTCGAACGCCGCACGGCACGGCGCAGACTGGTCTTAAGCGGTACGCCATCGGCGGTTTTCAGGGGAGCGGTGGGAGATTCGGACACGCGGGTCTCTCCGGAAAGGATTCGAGCCTACCAAGGAGCCACGCCACCCCGGCCGGGGTGGCGTGGCGGAACTTACTGGGCCAGCCAGGCGTTGAAGCGCTGGGTCAGTTCGTCGTTGTGGTCGGCCCAGAACTCGTTGTCCTTGGGGATAGCGGTTTCGAAGTTGGGACCGTAGGTGGGCATGTGCGGCTTCATCTCGATATCGGTACCGGCCAGGGTGGTTACCATCTTGGCCGATGACTTGCGCGCCGGGCCATAGGAAATGTACTTGGCCTGATCGGCCAGCCGCTGGGTATCGGTGGCGAAGTACAGGTAGTCCTTGACCTTGTCGAGCTTGCCGGTGGGCACCACCCAGCCATCGAGCTCGAACACCTGGGCGTCCCAGATGATCTCGAACGGCTGGCCCTCGTTGGCCGCGGCGTTGAAGATACGACCGTTATACGCCGAGCCGAAGGCAACTTCCTGGTCGGCCAGCAGTTGCGGCGGCTGGGCACCCTCTTCCCACCAGATCACCTGATCCTTGATGGTATCGAGCTTGGCGAACGCACGGGCCACGCCCTCTTCGGTCTCGAGCACGTCGTAGACATCTTCCGGCGCCACGCCGTCGGCGACCAATGCCCACTCGAGGTTGTTGATCGGCTTGCGCATCAGCGTGCGTTTGCCCGGATAGTTCTCGAGATCGAAGACGTCGGCGATGGTGCTGGGCTGCTTGTCCTCGGGGAACATCTCGGTATTGAAGGCGACGATGTTGGAATAGACGATCGAGGGTACGAAACACTCATCCAGCGAATTCTCGATGAAGTCTTCGCTGGGCGGCGTGCCGTCGGGTGCGTCGGCCAGCAGCGCATCGTGATCGAGCGGTTCGATCAGCCCCTCGGCGCAGGCGATCAGGGCATCCGCCGGCAACATGTCGACCAGATCCCAGGTCACGTTGCCCGCCTGCGACTGCGCGCGCAGCCCGGCCAGGGCATTGCCGCTACGGTCGATGTTGACGATCTCGTCGCCGGACTTTTTCATCCACGGCTCGTTATAGGCTTTCTGCTGGCTCATGCTGTAGGCCCCGCCCCAGGAGACGATATTCAGCGTCTCGGCCTGCGCGGATACCGCCAGCGTCAACGTGGACAGCCCGAAGGCACCCGCCACGGCGCCCTTGATCAACGTATCCTTGATCAACGTTCCCTTGAAGAGTCTTGTGTTGTTCATGCGGTGTTTCTCCAGTTGTTGTTATCACGCCATCCTGCAATGTCCGGCGAGCGGCAGCGCCACGCCGCCGGGCGACATCGCTTTCGGTTACCTCAGCTCGAAGCAGTGTTCGACTCAGGCATCCAGAGCCCGGCAATCGGCGCTCGACCAGCCGATCTCGACCGTTTCCCCCGGGCGCAGCACGCTGTGACCGTCGGCGTTGGGGGTCTTGATGATGAACTCGTCGTTGCCGCAGACCGACAGCCGTGTACGCAGATGGTCGCCGAGATAGATCACCTCCTGGACTTTCGCCGAGAAACGGTTCTCGAATTCACGACTGTCTTCGCGCAGCAGGCTGACCCGCTCGGGACGTAGCGACAACGTGGTCCGGACGCCAGTCTCGGCGACCGCGACCGGCGTGGCGATCACCGTCTCGCCGCTATCCAGGCGTACCTGGCAGCGCTCGCCAGCGAGCTCGGTGACTTCGCCGCGCAGGCGATTGTTCTCGCCGATGAAATAGGCGACGAAGGCGTTTTCAGGCTGCTCATAGAGGGTGTCCGGCGAAGCCAGCTGCTGGACCACGCCATCGTTGAACACGGCGATGCGATCGGACATGGTCAGCGCTTCGGTCTGATCGTGGGTGACGTAGAGCATGGTCACCCCCAGCTCGGCATGGATACGCTTGATTTCGTATTGCATCTCCTCGCGGAGATTCTTGTCCAGCGCCCCGAGCGGCTCGTCCATCAACACCAGCTCGGGCTCGAAGACCAGCGCGCGCGCCAGCGCCACACGCTGCTGCTGACCGCCGGACAGCTGCGCCGGGCGGCGGTCGCCGAACTCATCGAGCCGGACCATCGCCAGGGCACGCTGGACCTTCTGCTTGATCTCGGCCTTGCTCAGATGGCGCACCTCGAGGGGGAAGGCGAGATTCTCGGCCACCGTCATGTGCGGAAACAGCGCGTAGTTCTGGAAGACCATGCCGATGCCCCGCTTGTGCGGCGGCAAGCCATTGATCGGTTCGCCCTTGAGCAGGATCTCGCCATGAGTCGGCGTCTCGAACCCCGCCATCATCATCAGGCAGGTGGTCTTGCCGGAGCCCGACGGCCCCAGCAGGGTGACGAACTCGCCCTGCCGGACATCCAGGTTGAAGTCCTTGACCACCAGCTCGACGCCGTCATAGCTCTTCTGGACGCTGCGGAAGCGGGCAAAACACGTCTTGTCGGCCGCCGCTTGCGTTGGCGGCTCAGCTTCGAGGGTCTGGGTCATGCAGCATTACCTGTGCGTAGCGATTGTTGTCGTTTTGTCGCCTGGCGTGCGACCCGAGGCAGGTATCATTTTGTTACTGTTGTTGTTTTGACTTTGACATTAGAACCAATGCCGTCACGACTACAACCCCTTAAAGGGACAATAAGCGTTGAAAGTGATTTCCAGTGGCGATTGCAGAAACGACAAGGGCGCCCGTAGGCGCCCTGCGTCCGATTGACGATCGATCCCAACCCACTCCTTGTCAGCAAGATGCACTCATGGGGCATAGGGCGAGGAGCGCGGCTCCTAAGGTGGCATCGCACGCATAAAAACGCTCCGCGAGCGCAGCGTCGACGATCGGCCAGGCCCGACAGACTCCTAGGCGAGTCGATCGAGGCCGCGCGCCAGGTCCGCCTTGAGATCGGCCAACCCTTCCAGGCCCACGGCGATGCGAATCAACCCTTCGCTGATTCCCGAAGCGACCTTCTGCTCGTCGGAAAGACGCCCGTGGGTGGTGGTCGCCGGATGGGTAATGGTGGTCTTGGCGTCGCCCAGATTGCCGGTGATCGACATCAGCCGGGTGGCATCGATCACCGACCAGGCGCCCTCGCGACCGCCGGCGATCTCGACGCCGAGCACCGCGCCGAAGCCTGTCTGCTGCGCCCGGGCCAGCGCGTGCTGGGGATGACTCTTCAAACCGCTGTAGTGCACCCGGGCAACCGCCGGGTGCGCCTCTAGCCACTGCGCCAACGCCAGGGCGCTCTCGCAATGCGCGCGCATGCGCAGGCCCAGCGTCTCCAGCCCCTTGAGGAAGATCCAAGCGTTGAACGGGCTCATGCAAGGCCCGCAGGTGCGCACCACCCCGAACAACTCCTCGAGTTCGCGGTCAGCGCCCACCACCGCGCCGCCGATCGCCCGGCCCTGACCATCCAGATACTTGGTGGCGGAATGAATCACCAGATCGGCGCCGAGCTCCAGCGGACGCTGCAGAGCCGGCGTCAGGAAGCAGTTGTCGATCGCCAGCCAGGCGCCGTGGCGATGGGCGATCTCGGCCAGCGCGGCGATATCGACCACCTCGGAGAGCGGATTGGACGGCGTCTCGGCGAACAGCAACTTGGTGTCGGGAGTGATCGCCGCCTGCCACTCGTCGAGATTGCCCAGCTCCACGTAGCGGGTGGTGATGCCGAACTTGCCCAGATACTTGCTGAACAGGCTCACCGTGGAACCGAACAGCGAACGCGAAGCGACGATCTCGTCGCCGGCCTCGAGCAGCCCCAGCGCGGTCGCGAGAATCGCCGCCATCCCCGAACTGGTCGCCACGCAGCGCTCGCCGCCCTCCAGCGCCGCCAGGCGCTCCTCGAAGACGCGCACGGTGGGGTTGGTGAAGCGCGAGTAGATGTTGCCCGGCTCCTCGCCGGCGAACTTGCGCGCCGCTTCGGCGGCGCTGCCATAGACGAAGCTCGAGGTCGCGAAGATCGGCTCGCTGTGCTCCTGCTCGGCGCTGCGTACATGGCCGGCGCGTACCGCCAGGGTATCCAGCGACCAGGCGTCGCCGTCGAAATCGTGTTCGTGCATCAAGCCCCCATTAGTCGTAGTCCTCGACGTCATTGTGCAGATCGACCACCGCATGGCCGGTGCCGTCCTGGGTCTTGGCGGCATCGTTGCGCGAGGCCTCCAGCGCGGCCAGATATGCAGCGTCGATATCGCCGGTGATGTACTCGCCATCGAACACCGAGCAGTCGAAACGCTCGATCTGTGGGTTGACGTCGCGACAGGCCGTCTTGAGATCCTCGAGATCCTGATAGAAGATCCGGTCGGCGCCGATCAGCTCGCCGACCTCCGCCTCGCTGCGACCGTGGGCGATCAATTCGCTGGCCGCCGGCATGTCGATCCCGTAGACGTTGGGATAGCGCACCGGCGGCGCCGCCGAGGCGAAGTAGACCTTGTTGGCACCGGCTTCGCGGGCCATCTGGATGATCTGCTTGCAGGTCGTGCCGCGCACGATCGAGTCGTCGACCAGCAGCACGTTCTTGCCGGCGAACTCGATGTCGATGGCGTTGAGCTTCTGACGCACCGACTTCTTGCGCTGGGTCTGCCCCGGCATGATAAACGTCCGCCCGATATAGCGATTCTTCATGAAGCCTTCGCGGTACGTCACGCCCAGATGCTGAGCCAGTTCCAGCGCCGAAGTCCGCGAGGTGTCGGGGATCGGGATGACCACGTCGATGTCATGCTCCGGCCACTCCTTGAGGATGCGATCGCCGAGCTTGCGGCCCATCTGCATGCGCGTGCCGTAGACGTAGGCGCCATCGAGGATCGAGTCGGGCCGCGCCAGATAGACGTGTTCGAAGATGCATGGCGCCAGCACCGGCCGGTCGGCGCACAGCTGGGTATGCACCGCGCCCTGCAGGTCGACGAAGATCGCCTCGCCCGGTGCCAGGTCGCGGGCCAGTTCGAAGCCGCCGACGTCCAGCGCCACCGATTCGGAAGCGATCATCACGTCCTGGCCTTCCGGCGTCTGGCGCGAGCCGAACACCACCGGGCGGATGCCCTGCGGGTCGCGGAACGCCACCATGCCGAAGCCGTTGATCATCGCCACCGCGGCATAGCCGCCGCGGCAACGACGATGCACGCGACGCACCGCGTCGAAAATGTCCTCGGGGTTGAGGTGGTGGCCCTGCTTGCCCAGCTCATGGGCGAAGACGTTGAGCAGCACCTCCGAATCCGAGCTGGTGTTGATGTGGCGCAGGTCGGTGGTGTACAGCTCCTGCTTGAGCTGGTCCGAGTTGGTCAGGTTGCCGTTGTGCGCCAGCGCCAGACCATACGGAGAGTTGACGTAGAACGGCTGCGATTCGGCCTCGCTCGACGAGCCCGCGGTCGGGTAGCGCACATGGCCGATGCCCAGATTGCCCTTGAGACGCGTCATGTGGCGGGTATGGAATACGTCGCGCACCAGTCCATTGCTCTTGCGCAGCAGGAAGCGTCCTTCATGCCAGGTCATCATCCCGGCGGCGTCCTGCCCCCGGTGCTGAAGCACCGTCAGTGCATCATAAAGCGCCTGATTGACCGGCTGGGTGGCCATGAGGCCCACGATACCGCACATTCCGCCTTACCTCGTTTGCAATGGACCCGCCGCATTCGAACGCTCGGGTACCCGTGAAAAAGCGCCGGAATCCGCCGATCCCGGATTCGACACGTCGACCGGCAGCGACAGCGAACGAATCCCGTCGAGCTTCTCCGGATTGCGCTGCTGCCAGTCGACGAAGCGCGCCACCGCCCAGTCGCGCAGATTCTCGAAGGTCGGTCGCAGCTGTGCCTGCTGCCAGGATTGCAGTTGCATCAATGGCGTCAGGCTGATCAATACCGTCGCCAGCACCAGGATCGCGCCGCCGCGCAGGATTCCGAAACCGGCCCCGGCAAGGCGGTTGAAGAAGCCCATGCCGACCCACTCGATGGCCGCCTGGACGCCGCGGATCACCAGCCCGCAGAGCAGGATCACCACGAAGATCACCGCCACGAAGGCCACCACCAGACGCACGTCGGGACTGTCTATCCAGCCGCCGAGACGCTCGGCCAGCGGCGGCGCCAACCACCGCGAGGCCAGCAGCGCGACGATCCAGGCGCCCAGGCCCAGCGCCTCGCGGACCAGCCCGCGCAAAAAACCCGCCAGCATCGACGCGGCCAGAACGGCCAGGAACAGCCAGTCCAGCCAGGTGAAGGTCATTCGCTCTCCTGCACCCTGATCAGCAGCCCCTGAATATTGGCCTGCTCCTTGAGCGCGGTGCGGACCTTCTCGCCGTCGTCCGAACTGGCGAACGGCCCAACGTAGACCGTCGTCAGATTGTTGTCGCGCGGCCGGCTATACGCCGCGAACCCCTGCTCGTCGAGCTGTTTCTCGAGGCGCGCCGCGTTGTCCGGCTGACCGAAACTGCCCACCTGCACCGCCCAGTCGCCGTTCTCGGCGACCGCCGGTGTGCTGCTCTGCGCAGCGCCATTGGCCGCTTGCGTGCCGGCCTCGCCCTGCTGGCCGTCCTGCCCGGCACGCTGGGCCAGCGCGGCGATCGGATCGGGACGCGGCGCATCCGACTCGGCCTGCGAGGCGCTGCCTGGCGCGGGCTGGTTACCGGCGACCTGCTCGGCTGCGCTCCTGTCGGGCTCGGCATCGTCGGGCTGGGGAGCGTTGGCCCGGGCGGCGTCGGGTCGGGCCTGCCCCGCCGGCTGGCTCGGCGCCTGCGGCGACTGGATCTGGCCCAGGCTCGCGGGCCGCTCGGGGGCCTCGACGGGGGTCTGCTTGATATCGATCGGTTGCTCGATGGTAAGCACCGGCTCCGGGCGGTCTTCGCGCGTCGGCGGATCGTCGAACAGCATGGGAATGAAGATCACCCCCAGGGCCAGAAGAATCACGGCGCCGCTGACGCGTTCACGCATTCCGTACTTCATGTCACTCTCCTAGCGAATCTCCTAACGGCCATGCTGAGCGGTTCCGGCCCCGCCACGGCTCCCCTGTGCGGCGTGCCAGCCGAGCACCTCGGCCACGGTATAGAAGGAACCACAGACCAGCGCTTCGTCGTCGGCCGCGAGCCTTTCCGCCAGCCAGGCGGCACCGGCCGCCGGCGAGTCGGCACGATGCAGTAGCGTCGCGCCATGCGCAATCAACTGCTCGGCCAGCTCGTCGGCGCTACGCGCGCGCGGCCCTTCGAGGCTGACCGTGACCCAGGCGTCCACCTGCGAGGATAGCGCCTTAAATATGCCCTGCGCATCCTTGTCGCGCAGCATCCCGAGCAGCGCGATCCGGCGTGCCGGACGCGACCGTTCGGCGAGTCGCGCCGCCAGGTAGCTCGCGGCATGGGGATTGTGGGCGACGTCCAGGCACCAGTTGTCGAGCCACTGCATGCGCCCGGCCAGCGTCACTTCGGCCAGGGCCCGGCGACAGGCCGAAGGCTCAAGCTCGATACCCGCCAGCGCCAGCGCCTGGATCGCCAGTGCCGCGTTGTCCAGCGGCAGGCCCGGAACCGGCAGGTCGTCCAAATGCAACGCCTGGGCGTGGCGATCGACGCCCCGCCACTGCCAGCCCTCGCCAGCGGACGCGGATGGCCGATGAATGCGCTGGAAATCCCGTCCCAGACGCCAGGCCTGCGCCCCGCAGGCCTCGGCGGCCGCGAACACGCTGCCCGGCAGGTCATGGCCCAGCACCGCCGGCCGCGAGCCACGCAGGATGCCCGCCTTCTCTCGGCCGATGGCCTCCAGGTCGGTACCCAGGAAATCGGCATGATCGAGCGCCACGCTGGTCACCACGGCGACATCCGAATCGACGACGTTGACCGCATCGAGTCGCCCACCCAGCCCGACCTCGAGAATCGCCACCTCGGGGCGGCGCTGGGCGATCGCCCACAGCGCCGCCAGCGTGCCGACCTCGAAATAGGTCAGGCTCACCGGCTCGGACATCAGGCGAGCGGCCTCGACGCGTTCGAAACCGGCGACCAGCAGGCCATCGTCGGCCTCGCGGCCGTCGAGGCGCAGGCGCTCGTTGTAACGCAACAGATGAGGCGAGGTGTAGGCCGCCGTCGAGCGACCGTGAGCGCCGGCCAACGCCTCGAGCATGGCCACCGTCGAGCCCTTGCCGTTGGTCCCGGCGACAGTGATCAGCGCACCGGCAAGCGGCGACTCGGTCAAGCCCAGGCGTTCGGCGACGACGGCCACGCGCTCGAGGCCCAGATCGATGGCCACCGGGTGCTGACGCTCGAGGCGCGCCAGCCAGGCCTCGAGAGACAGCCCCCGGTCAGGCAGGGCATCATCGGGAGTGGCGGATGCAGTCCGGCTCATTCAGCGACGGTCATCCAGCGATTCGTCGTCGATCAGCGATTCGTCGATCAGCGAACTGGCCTCGACATCGGCTTCGTGATCGCTGGCAACCGGCTCCTCCTCAGGCATCGGCAAGGCGTGATGGGTCAGCTTGCGCAACACGCCGACCAGCCGCTCGCGCATCTCGGTGCGATGCACGATCATGTCGACGGTGCCGTGCTCGAGCAGGAACTCGCTGCGCTGGAAGCCTTCCGGCAATTGTTCGCGCACGGTCTGCTCGATGACCCGCGGGCCGGCGAAGCCGATCAGCGCGTTGGGCTCGGCCACGTTGAGATCGCCGAGCATCGCCAGCGACGCCGAGACCCCGCCGAACACCGGATCGGTGAGCACCGAGATGTAGGGAATGCCGGCCTGCTTCAAGCGCTCCAGCGCGGCCGAGGTCTTGGCCATCTGCATCAGCGAGAACAGCGCTTCCTGCATGCGCGCCCCGCCGGAGGCGGCAAAGCACACCAGCGGCACGCCCTCCTCAAGCGCCACGCTAGCGGCGCGCACGAACTTCTCGCCGACCACCGCGCCCATCGAGCCGCCCATGAACGTGAACTCGAAGGCCACCGCCACCACCGGCAGGCCATCGAGCGACCCGCGCATGGCGATCAGCGCATCGTTCTCGTCAGTCTCCTTCTGGGCCGTCGCCAGGCGGTCCTTGTATTTCTTGGAGTCGCGGAACTTGAGCCGATCGACGGGCTGCAAGCCGGCGGCGATCTCCTCGCGGCCTTCGCTGTCGAGAAACCAGTCAAGGCGCTTGCGGGCCGTCAGGCGCAAGTGATGGTCGCACTTGGGGCAGACGTTGTGGTGTTTTTCAAGCTCCGGGAGGTAGAGCACCCCATCACACTTGGGACACTTGCGCCACAGGCCGTCGGGCACGCTGGTGCGACGATCCTTGCGCTGAACGCGTCCCATGGACGGCACGATCTTGTCTAGCCAGCTCATGGTCGAAAGGTATCCATTCTGCTGCGGTCACTGGGCCCGGCATTCAACCGGACCCGACGAATGCGCGTGAAGGGCCGCTGCGGCTCAATCATCGAGCGCTTGACGCATCTCGCCGAGCACGTCCTTGAGCGCCTCGGCGATGGTCTCGGGCCGCTCGGCACGCTCGGCGATGCGCGAAACCAGGGCGCTACCGACGATCACGCCGTCGGCGATGCGCCCCACGGCGGCGGCCGATGCGCCATCGCGAATCCCGAAGCCGACGCATAGCGGCAGCTCGGTCAATTCGCGCAGGCCGCGCAACTGACGCTCGACGCCTTCGACGTCGAGCGTGGCGGCACCGGTCACCCCCTTGAGGGAAACGTAGTACAGGTACCCTTCACCGTGGGCGCATATTGTAGCGGCACGCGCACGCGAGGTGGTAGGGGCGACCAGAAAGATCGACTGCAGGCCGTGGGTCTTGAACAGCGGCGCGAGCTCGTCGCTCTCTTCCGGCGGCATGTCGACGACCAGCACGCCGTCGACGCCGGCGGCGGCGGCCTGTTCGGCGAAGCCGGCGTAACCGAGCCGCTCGATCGGGTTGAGATAGCCCATCAGCACCACCGGCGTATCGGCGTCGTCGCGGCGGAACTCGGCGACCATGGCGAAAATGTCGGTCAGCCGAGTACGGGCCTCGAGCGCCCGCTCGCAGGCCTTCTGTATCACCGGGCCATCGGCCATCGGGTCCGAGAACGGCATGCCCAGCTCGATGACGTCGGCGCCGGCCGCCACCAGCGCGTGCATGAAGCCCACCGTGTGCTGCGGCCCGGGGTCGCCGGCGGTGATGTAGGGAATCAGCGCGGTGCGGCCCTGTTCCTTGAGGGCGGCGAAACGTTGGTCGATACGGTTCATTAACTTTTTTCCCTCAAAGGCGAAAGTTCAAAGCAGCGAACGAAGGCCAGACAAGGCGAAAACAGCCAGGAACGCGCAGTGTACAAAGGCGTACAGAGCAGTTCGATCGGACTCGCGCACGAGGGTGTTTTCAACGCCGTATGGTCGAGTGCAGCCATTTGAACCCCGCCTTTAGAATTCGACGCCATCGATCTTGGCAACCGTCAGGATATCCTTGTCGCCACGCCCGGACAGGTTGACGACGATGTGCTGGTCGGGGCTCAGGGTCGGCGCCAGGAGCTTGGCGTAGGCCAGCGCATGCGCCGATTCCAGCGCCGGCATGATGCCTTCCATGTGGGTAAGCTCGCGAAACGCCTCGAGTACCTTGTCGTCGTTGGCGGCCACGTACTTGACGCGGCCGACGTCCTTCCACAGCGCATGCTCCGGCCCTACACCGGGGTAATCGAGCCCCGCCGAGATCGAATGCGTCTCGAGGACCTGGCCGCCCTCGTCCGACATCAGGTAGGTGCGGTTGCCGTGCAGCACGCCGGTCGGCGCATTGGCGGTCAGCGGCGCCGCATGACGCCCTGTGTCGACGCCGTCGCCGCCGGCTTCGACGCCGTACATCGCCACCTCGGCGTCTTCCGCGAACGGATAGAACAGCCCCATGGCGTTGGAGCCGCCGCCGACGCAGGCGATCAGCGCATCGGGCAGTCGGCCGATCTGCTCGAGCGACTGCGCGCGCGCCTCGCGGCCGATCACCGCGTTGAAGTCGCGCACCAGCATCGGGTACGGGTGCGGTCCGGCCACGGTGCCGATGATGTAGAAGGTGTCGTCGACATTGGTCACCCAGTCGCGCAGCGCCTCGTTCATGGCGTCCTTGAGGGTCCGCGAGCCGGACTCGACCGGAATCACGTTGGCGCCGAGCAGGTGCATGCGATAGACGTTGAGCTTCTGGCGCTGCACGTCCTCGGCGCCCATGTAGACGTCGCACTTAAGGCCCAGCCGCGCGGCGACCGTGGCCGTGGCGACGCCGTGCTGGCCGGCGCCGGTCTCGGCGATCACCCGCGGCTTGCCGCTCTTCTTGGCAAGCAACGCCTGACCGATGGTGTTGTTCACCTTGTGCGCGCCAGTGTGGTTGAGATCCTCGCGCTTGAGCCAGATCTGCGCGCCGCCGAGCTGGCGGGACCATCGCTGCGCGTGATACAGCGGAGACGGGCGGCCGACGTAGGTGGCCAGGTCACGATCGAATTCCGCCTGAAAATCGGGATCGTCGCGAAGGCTCGCATAAGCCTTCTCGAGATCTTCCAGCGCGAAGCTCAGGGTCTCCGAAACGAACCGGCCGCCGTACGGGCCGAAATGGCCGCGGGCATCGGGCAGTCGGGTCAGGTCGCTGAACGTGGTCACGAAAGACACCTCACAAGGTCGCTTGGCTTAGGATTCTGGGGTCAGGTTCACGTGTTCGATGAAAGCGCGCAGCTTGGCGGGATCCTTGATGCCACGGGTGGCCTCGACGCCGCCTGAAACGTCGACGGCAAAGGGCCGGACGCGGCGCACCGCCTCGCCGACATTGTCGGGCGTCAGACCTCCGGCGAGGATAACAGGTTTTGCCAGGCTTGCGGGGATCCGCGACCAGTCGAAGACCTCGCCGGTCCCGCCCGGCACGCCCGGCCGATAGGCATCGAGCAGCAGCGCGCGCGCCTCGCGATAGGCCTCGGCAGCAGCGTGCAGGTCGATGCTCTCGCGCATGCGCAGCGCCTTGATCCAGGCACGCGGCGCCTGGCGGCAAGCCTCCGGCGGCTCGTCGCCGTGGAACTGGATCAGATCCAGATACGGCGCGCAGCGGCGCACGAACTCGGGATCCTGATCGACGAACAGCCCGACCCGGGCGACGAAGGCCGGCACCCGCGCCGCCAGCTGCGCGAGGCGGTCGGGATCGATCGCCCGCTCGCTACCCGGCCAGAGCACGAAGCCCAGCGCATCGGCGCCCGCCGCCACGGCGACGTCGATGTCCGCTTCCCGCGTCAGGCCGCAGATCTTTATCCGTGTGCGCATGGTCGGTCTCCCTGGAATGCAACGGGCCAGCCGCTTCGGCGCTGACCGAGCCCGATTGCGAACTCAGCTGCTGGTGGCATCGATACTGGCCGGATGCCGCGCCCCCGGCAGGCCGCGCCGATAACGCACCATCGGCGAGTCCGGCAGCCCGCGCTCACCGCTCCATTCGCCGAGAAAGCCCAGCATGCTGGGGCCCAGTGGCTCGCGGGGCAGCTCGAAGCGCTCGTCATAGATCGAGTCGACGAAGTGCAGGCCGCACCCGGGCGCAGTGACATTGCCCTGGGCGCGATCGCGCAGCGTCAGCAGGTGCGCCAGGTAGCCGATACCCTCCTCGCCGCGCCCCACCGCGACCAGCGCTCCGGCGATATTGCGAATCATGTGATGGAGAAACGCGTTGGCCTGGATATCGATGACCACCAACGTGCCGTAACGTTTGACTTCGATGAAATGCACGTGGCGCGTCGCCGACTTCGACTGGCAACCGGCTGCGCGAAAGCTCGAGAAGTCATGCTCGCCGACCAATGCCTGGGCGGCTTCGTGCATGCGCCCGGCATTCAGCGGCTCGCGACACCAGGTCGCGTTGGCGCGCTCGAGCACCGGCCGACTGGGCTGATTGAGAATCACGTAGCGATAGCGGCGCGCCAGCGCCAAAAACCGGGCGTGGAAGTCAGCGGCTACCGGCGCCACCCAGCGCACCGCGATGTCGCGCGGCAGGTTGGCGTTGGCGCCATAGACCCAGGCCTTGGTCGAGCGCGGCGCCGGCGCATCGAAGTGCACGATCTGCCGCGTGGCGTGCACGCCACTATCGGTACGCCCGCTGCAATGTACCTGCACGGGCGCCGCCGCGACCCGGCCGAGCGCCGTTTCCAGCGTTTCCTGGACCGACGGCGCCTGTTTCAGACGCTGCCAGCCGCAATAATGCGTGCCGTCGTATTCGACCGCCATGGCCAGGCGGCCTGCGAGGCGCTGATAATCATCGAGAAACTCGAAAAGGGGCATCGACTTCCGTCAAGTTATGCCACCCCGACCACTAATCTACAAGTCTACAGGCGGTGGCGTTCGATCAACACCCGCGCTTCATCGGCGACCAGCGTTCCTTGCTCTTCCAGCAACGGATCAAGCAGCTCGCGAGCCGCCTCGCGCTCGCCGCGATCGAGACGCTGGCGGGCGTGATCCAATTGCTGTGCGGCGTTGGCGGGCGCCGAACCCGCCGGTGAAGCGTGGTTCGTGGAGCGCTCATTATCCAGATCGAGGGGATCGAATGCCACCTCTTCGACGATCCAGCCACTGGTATCGGTGATCGGCGACGACTCGCCGCGAACCACGGGGTCGACATCGTCGAGGGTGGCATGATCGTCGTCGATCTCCGACAACGAATCGCCGAGTCCCAGCGGATCGTCGGGAAAATCAACCACCGGCTGACCCAGTTCCGGCTCGCGCCGTTCGGGCTCGACGTCGAGACTCGGCGGCCGGTAATCGATGACCCGGCCGTCATCCAGATCCACGCCGCTGGCCACGGCCGCATCGGCCAGCCCCGACAGCGCCTCGCCCTGTGCCTCCTCTTGCAGCTCTTTCTGCACTTCTTCCTGCATCTCGGCATGAGGCCCGACGCGCGGACAAGTCGGCTGAAGCTCGCCGGAGCCCGGCGCACTCGCTGCACTGACGTCGGGCGCCTCGCTCTCGGAGGTGGCAGCCGAGGCTTCGGGCACCAGCCGTGCGAGGATCTCGCGCGCCTCGGCACGCTGCTGTGCGTCGCCGCGGGCATCGAGATAGGCGGCTTCCTGTTCGGCCGCGTCGTGATCGCCCAGCGCCACGCAGGCAGTAAGCAGCTTGAGACGCAGGTCGTGACGTTGGGGATCGGCGGCGAGGCTCTGTACCAGGCGCTCGCGAGCCTGGTCGTAACGGCCATAGGCGAGATAGATCTCGGCTTCGCTGATGGTTTCCGCTTCGGGGGCCGAGTCGAGCGGCGAGCCTGTCGGCGACGGCTCGGGCGGGGTCGCGGAAACCGCCGAGGCGGGCTCGGACGGCATCTGGCGAGCAGTCGGCGTCTCGACCATCGATGGCTCGTTGCGCCCCGGCGCTCCCCCACCCATGCCACCCATGCCACCCATGGCGGTATAACCCGAGGCCGAGTCGGTGGCCTCCTCGGCGCGCCGGGAACGCCGCCGCACAACCGCCCACAGCGCCAGCAGCAGCGCCAGTGCCGCGCCGGCCAGCAGCATCAGATTCTCGTTGAACCAACGCCAGGCAGCCTGACCGAACGATTCGGCGGACGGCTTTTCAGCCTGAACCCGTGGCATGGGCTCCGCCACCGGCTGAGCGCGGACGGTGGCCTGTCGAATCGCCACCAGCCCTTCCAGCTGCGCACGCAGGCCCTGGATATCCTCACGCAGCGTGCCGACCTGGCCGGCCAACTGGTCGCGTTGCTCGTTTGCCTGGGCCAGAGCCTGGCGGGTGTCGTCGAGCTGCGTCTCGAACTCGGCCAGCCGTTCGCGGGCCTCGACCGGCAGCACCGCCGGGGCCGCATCGGCCTCGCCCGAAACCTGCGGCGCGTCGAGCACGGTGTCGTTGAGCAAGGTCAGCCGCGATTGGCCGTCTTCCGGGCCATCCCCGCCAGTTGCCGCTGCCTCGGGCCTGGTGGCCTCCTCGCCCGCCGTCGCCGGCCGCTGATCGGTCTCGCCGCCGCGCTGGGCCTGCCATTGGCGATTCTGGGCCCGAACGCGCTGACCGGCATTCTCGCCGCTGGCGAGAATCGCCTGACGGTCGGGCACGTCGAGCGTCGCGCCGGCGCTCAACCGGTTGATGTTGCCGCCGGGAAACGCCTCGGGGTTGGCCCGCTGCAGGGCCAGCATCATGCGCTCGATGCTCACCCCTTCGGGGCGCACGCGATCGGCCAGTACCCACAGCGTGTCGCCGCTGGCGACCCGGATCTGCCCGGGCGCGGTGGGCTCGCGAGGCGCGAGCGTCGGCGGCGCTGACGATTCGTCCGCTTGCGCCTGGCGCAGCGGGCGAGTCGTTCCCGGTTGCAACGCCGGCATCTGCGCGTAGCCCGGCGGGTCGAGCAGCAGGTTGACCTCCTGGCGCTGCTGGCCGCCGGGCCACTCCAGCGTCAGCAGCAGGCTGAGATAGGGCTCGCGCACGGCCTGGGAAGTGCTCAGCACCACCGTCAAGCCACCGGACTCGCGGGCGATCGTGGCGTTCACGCTCTCCACCAGCGAGGTGCGCGGGATGCCGGCCCGGGCGAAGGCATCGGCGGTGGAAAGACGCGCCTTGATCAGCCCCGGATCGAGCTCGCCGATATCGGTGAGCGGCAACCTGGCCTGCAACGGCGCACCAAGAGTGGATTCGACCCGGGGTGCCGCCAGCCCCAGGGCCAACGCCATGGGGCTGGCCGTCAGCAACGACAACAGCGTGCCCCAGGATAATGTGCGTCTCACCGATGCTCCCCGCGCCAGGCGCCGCGCCACCTCCGCATGAGAGGTAACGTCATTTGTTTGTCTCAATTACCGCTCATTCTTAATTACCATAAATTTGCCCAATGCGGCAGAACATGGGGCAAACGGCAGCACGATCCACCCGCTTTCAACGCAACGACGCCTCCCGAAGGGGGCGTCGCGGTACGGTTCACCAAGCAACGCTAGCTTAGCGTTCGCGCAGAATCGCCAGCATCCGCTTGAGCGGTTCGGCGGCCCCCCACAGCAGCTGGTCGCCCACCGAGAAGGCGGTCAGGTACTCACCGCCCATCGCCAGCTTGCGCAGGCGCCCTACCGGCACGTTCATGGTGCCGGTGACCGCTGCCGGCGTCAGCTCGCGCAGGGTGGCTTGCTTGTCGTTGGGCACGACCTTGACCCAGTCGTTGTGCTTGGCGATGTGATCCTCTATCTCGTCTATCGGCACATCGCGCTTCAATTTGATCGTGAATGCCTGGCTATGCGAGCGCATCGCGCCGATCCGCACGCACAGACCGTCGATGGGGATCGGGTTGGCGCCGTGGCCGAGAATCTTGTTGGTCTCGACGCCGCCCTTCCACTCTTCCTTGCTCTGGCCGTTGTCCATCGCCTTGTCGATCCACGGCAGCAGGCCGCCGGCCAGCGGCGCGCCGAAGTTCTCGATCGGGAAATCGTCGCCGCGCATCGCCGCGGAGACCTTGCGATCGATGTCGAGGATCGCGCTGGCGGGATCGTCGAGCTCGTGCTGAACGCTGTCGCGCAGCGAACCCATCTGGCCGAGCAATTCGCGCATGTGCTTGGCGCCGGAGCCGGAGGCCGCCTGGTAGGTCATCGAGGTCATCCACTCGATCAGGTCGGCCTCGAACAGCCCGCCCAGGCCCATCAGCATCAGGCTGACGGTGCAGTTGCCGCCGACGAAGGTCCGCGTGCCGCGGTCGAGCTGAGCGTCGATCACGTGACGGTTGACCGGGTCGAGCACGATGGTCGCATCGTCGTGCATGCGCAGCGTGCTCGCGGCGTCGAGCCAGTAGCCCTTCCAGCCGGACTCGCGCAGCGGTTGGTAGACCTCGCCGGTGTAATCGCCGCCCTGGCAGGTGACGATGACGTCGAGCGCCTTGAGCGCGTCGAGATCGAAGGCGTCCTTGAGCGGCGGAACCTCGACGCCCACGTCGGGGCCCGGCTTGCCGACCTGCGACGTGGTGAAGAACACCGGCTCGATGCCGGTGAAGTCATCGGTCTCGCGCATGCGATGCATGAGCACGGAGCCGACCATGCCCCGCCATCCCACAAATCCGACTTTCAACATGAAAACGGTCCTCCTCGTGTTCGGTAACTTATGTTCGGTGACTTATGTGCGGTGACTGACCCGGGATTCCGGACAAAACGCTGGGCGAGCAGGCTTCATTCTAACAAATCGGCCCGACGCCCGCTTCGCCGGGGCGATCGCGTCCGGTTAGCCTGGTGATCGACTAGCCTTCGTGAAAGGCCGTCACCACGGCGTCGCCCATCTCGGCGGTGGTCACCTGACGCGTGCCCGGGTAGGCGATGTCGGCAGTGCGCAGGCCCTGGTCGAGCACCCGCCCCACGGCACGCTCGATACGCAACGCCAGGGCGTTCTCGTCGAGGCTGTAGCGCAGCAGCATGGCCACCGAGAGGATCGTCGCCAGCGGGTTGGCCAGCCCCTGGCCGGCGATGTCCGGCGCGCTGCCGTGGCACGGTTCGTACATGCCCTGGCCATGCTCGTTGAGCGACGCCGAGGGCAGCATGCCGATCGAGCCGGTGAGCATCGCCGCGGCATCGGAGAGGATGTCGCCGAACATGTTGCCGGTGACGATCACGTCGAACTGCTTCGGCGCGCGCACCAGCTGCATGGCGGCGTTGTCGACGTACATGTGCGAGAGCTCGACGTCGGGATACTCCGGCGCCAGACGATTGATCACCTCGCGCCACAGCATGGTGACCTCGAGCACGTTGGCCTTGTCGACGCTGCACAGCTTGTTGCCGCGCTTGCCGGCCATCTCGAAGGCCACCCGGCCGATGCGCTCGATCTCGGCCTCGG
Source organism: Halomonas sp. IOP_31 (assembly GCF_021151495.1). Taxonomy (NCBI): domain Bacteria; kingdom Pseudomonadati; phylum Pseudomonadota; class Gammaproteobacteria; order Oceanospirillales; family Halomonadaceae; genus Halomonas; species Halomonas sp. IOP_31. The sequence continues at coordinate 24,482 of NZ_JAIRBP010000030.1, forward strand.
AATAGACGTAGGTATTGAAGCCCACGCGCTGGCCGTCACGTTCCTCGATGCCGCGCGGCTGACCGAAATAGATGCCGCCGGTGAGTTCGCGCACAATCATGATGTCGAGCCCCGAGACGATCTCGGGCTTGAGGCTCGAGGCCTCGGCGAGCTGCGGGTAGAGAATCGCCGGGCGCAGGTTGCCGAACAGGTTGAGCTCCTTGCGCAGGCCCAGCAGGCCCTGCTCGGGGCGCTTGCCGATATCTTCCAGGCCATCCCACTTGGGGCCGCCGACGGCGCCCAGCAGCACCGCGTCGGCGGTCCTGGCCTTGTCGAGAGTCGCCGCCGGTAGCGGCGCGCCGAAGGCGTCGTAGCCGGCGCCGCCGACCAGCCCCTCTTCGAGGGTCACATCGAGGCCCTGCACGCGGCAGACATCGAGCACCTTGACCGCCTCGGCGGTGATTTCCGGGCCGATGCCATCGCCCGGCAGAACGAGAATCTTGCGACTCATGAGCGTTTCCTAGCGTGCCCGGCGCTTCGCGAGCCCGGGCGTTCGTGAAAGAGGCGCTGTCCCTGCGCGACCGCCATGGCGGTGTCCTAGGACCTGTTGACGTTTCGGCGCGAGCCGCGTTGCTGCGCCAAAGGGCGCCAGGCAAGGCGCGGGGCGCAGGCAATGGTTGTTCCCTTGCCAAGGCCCGCAACGCCGCATGGCGTCCTTTGACGCGCAACCCGAAGGGACGGGGTCCATTGGGTGCAGCACTGCGTTGCTCGTCGCTCATTGGGAATAACCCAACCATGCTCCTCACGCCTTGTTCTGCACCCAATGGACCTCCGTCGCGACCGCGACGAAACGTCAACAGGCCCTAAGTGCGTCCAGCGTTGTGGTTATGTGCCGTCGTGCGGCGCGACAAGAGTCAGCCCGCCTGGCGAAACAGCCACGGCCGCTCGGCGCGATGACGCTGCTCGAAGTCGCGGATCGCGTCCTCGTGCTCGAGCGTCAGGCCGATGTCGTCGAGGCCGTTGAGCAGGCAATGCTTGCGGAAGGCATCGACCTCGAAGTGCAGCACCTCGCCGTCCGGCGTGGTGACGCTCTGTGCCTCGAGATCGACGGCCAGTCGATAGCCTTCGTTGGCTTCGACGGCCCGGAACAGCCGCTCGACGGTGGCTTCGTCGAGAGGAATCAACAGGATGCCGTTCTTGAAGGCGTTGTTGTAGAAGATGTCGGCGAAGCTCGGCGCGATGACCACCCGGAAGCCGAAGTCCTCGAGCGCCCAGGGCGCGTGCTCGCGGGAGCTGCCGCAACCGAAGTTGCGTCGGGCGAGCAGCACGCTGGCGCCCTGATAGCGCGACTGGTTGAGGACGAACTCCGGATTGAGCGGGCGCTGGCTCGCATCCTGACCCGGGTAGCCCTCGTCCAGGTAGCGCAGCTCGTCGAACAGGTTGGGGCCGAAACCGGTGCGCTTGATCGACTTGAGAAACTGCTTGGGAATGATCAGGTCGGTATCGACGTTGGCGCGATCGAGCGGCGCCACCAGGCCCTGGTGCTGTTTCAGTGCGTGCATGGTTCAGGCCTCCTGCGGCTGGGCGTGGAATTCGCGAACGTCGACGAAATGCCCGGCCAACGCGGCGGCGGCGGCCATCGCCGGGCTGACCAGATGGGTGCGCCCGCCGTAGCCCTGGCGGCCCTCGAAGTTGCGGTTCGAGGTCGAGGCGCAATGTTCGCCGGACTCGAGCTTGTCGGCGTTCATTGCCAGGCACATCGAGCAGCCCGGCTCGCGCCACTCGAAGCCGGCCTCGATGAAGATCCTGTCGAGCCCCTCGGCCTCGGCCTGGCGCTTGACCAGTCCCGATCCCGGCACGACCATCGCCAGCTTGATCGAATCGGCCACCTTGCCGCCGCGCGCCACACGGGCCGCCTCGCGCAGGTCCTCGATGCGCGAGTTGGTGCACGAGCCGATGAATACCTTGTCGAGGCGGATGTCGGCGATCTTCTGGCGCGGCGCCAGGCCCATGTAGGTCAATGCGCGGCGAATGCCGCCCTGCACGGTCTCGTCGGCCTCGGCGTCGGGGTCGGGGACCGTTCCGGTGATCGCCGCGACCATCTCGGGACTGGTGCCCCAGGTGACCTGCGGCGCGATTTCGGCGGCGTCGAGCACCACCTCCTTGTCGAACACCGCATCGTCGTCCGAGACCAGCGTGCGCCAGTCGGCCACCGCGGCGTCCCAGAGCTCGCCCGCGGGGGCGTAAGGACGCTTGCGCAGGTAGTCGATGGTAGTGTCGTCGACGCCCACCAGGCCGACCCGAGCGCCGGCCTCGATGGCCATGTTGCAGATGGTCATGCGGCCTTCCATCGACAACTCGCGGATCGCGCTGCCGGCGAACTCGATGGCGTAGCCGGTGCCGCCGGCGGTACCGATGCGCCCGATCACCGCGAGCACGATGTCCTTGGCGGTGACGCCGGTGCCCAACTGGCCCTCGACGCGCACCCGCAGGTTGTTCATCTTCTGCGCCAGCAGGCACTGGGTGGCCAGCACGTGCTCCACCTCGGAGGTGCCGATACCATGGGCCAGCGCCGCGAAGGCGCCGTGGGTGGCAGTGTGCGAATCGCCGCAGACCACCGTCATCCCCGGCAGCGTGGCGCCCTGCTCGGGGCCGACCACATGGACGATGCCCTGGCGGGCGTCGTTGATGCGGAACTCCTCGATGCCGAACGCCTCGCAGTTGTCGTCGAGGGTCTGGACCTGGATCAGCGACACCGGGTCCTTGATGCCGGCGTTGCCTTCGGCACGCTCGAGCAGCGTAGTCGGCACGTTGTGATCCGGCGTCGCCAGATTGGCGTCCAGCCGCCATGGCTTGCGCTTGGCCAGGCGCAGCCCCTCGAAGGCCTGCGGCGAGGTCACCTCGTGCAGCAGGTGACGATCGATGTAGATCAGCGCGCTGCCGTCGTCGCGCTGCTTGACCAGGTGCTGCGACCACAACTTGTCGTAAAGGGTCTGGCCTGCCATGGGTCTCCTCCAGCGTGCTCTTCGAGCCCGGGCGCCGCGGCGCCGTTAGTCGATCTGTTTGTCAGTCGGTCCTGATTCTGAGTAGCGGCACTCTTGCTTGATCTATTTCATGTACTTCACGGGGGCGGTGCCTTGCTGTACCCAAGGTTAATGGCCCCTTACCCATGAATGCAATTCATGTTATTTATTCCTTGAATTCCAAAATGGAATGGTGGCATGGATACTCAGAGTCTGCAGGCATTCGTCGCCGTGGCCGATCACGGCTCCTTCTCGCTGGCCGCCGAGACGCTCTACCTGACCCAGCCGGCAGTCAGCAAGCGCATTGCCACCCTCGAGGATCAGCTCGGCGTGCGGCTGTTCGATCGCATCGCCCGCCGCGTCTCGCTGACCGAGGCCGGCCGACTGCTGCTGCCGCGAGCGCGCGAGATCCTGGTGATGGTCGACGACAGCCGCCGCGCCCTGGCCAACCTGGCCGGCGACGTCGGCGGCAGCCTGACCATGGCCACCAGCCATCACATCGGCCTGCATCGCCTGCCGCCGCTGCTCAAGGCGTATACCCAGGCGCACCCCGACGTGCGCATGGACATGCGCTTTCTCGACTCGGAGCAGGCTTATCAAGGGGTGCTGGACGGCGAACTGGAGATTGCGGTGGTGACGCTGGCGCCGTCGCCGGATCCGCAGCTCACGGTGGTACCGGTATGGGTCGATCAGTTGCGCTTCGTGTGCGGCAACGATCATCCGCTCGCCGGGCAGCGCACGCTCTCGCTAGCGGCGCTGACCGGCTTCGATGCGGTGCTCCCGGGTCACCTGACCTTCACCCGCGGGATCGTGGTCGAGACCTTCGCCCGCGAGGGGCTCAAGGTCGACGTGGCGCTGTCCACCAACTATCTCGAGACCCTCAAGATGATGGTGGCCATCGGGCTGGGCTGGAGCGTGTTGCCGGAATCGCTGATCGATGACGAGGTCACCGTGCTGCCGATCGCGCACCGGCCGATCGAGCGCCCGCTGGGCTACATCGCGCACAAGAGCCGCACACTGTCCAACGCCGCCCGCTCGATGCTGGCCCTGCTCGACGAGGCGGCCGGAAGCTGATCCGGCTCGCCCGGTCACTGCGTTGCCTGGCCGAGTTCGGCGCCGCTGGATTCGGCGACGGCGTCCTCGTCGTGGGCCTCGGCGTCCGCGAGCATTCCCAGCACCTGGGGGATCGACTGGCGCACGTAACGCCCCGGCGCCGGCTCGATCGGCTTCAGCTCGCCATCGCCCGGATTCCGCGCGGGTACTTTCTTGCTGGCATTGGCATACCCGTTGTCGACCATCCACGCCTGCCAGTGCGGCCACCAGGAACCCTCGTTGTGGGTAGCGCCGGCGAACCATTCCTCGGGGGTCGGCGGAAGCTCGTCGTTGGTCCAGTAGCCATACTTGTTCTTGTGCGGCGGATTGACGATGCCGGCGATGTGCCCCGAGCCGCCCAGCACGAAGGTCACCGGCCCCTTGGGATATTGCGTGCCGTAGTAGGTCGAGTTCCACTTGGCGATATGATCGTCGCGCGCCGAAACGAAATAGCTCGGCGTGGAGATCTTGCGCAGGTCGATCCTGACGCCATCGAGCTCGATGCCACCCGGCTCGACCAGGCGGTTTTCCAGGTACATGGTGCGCAGGTACCAGCCGTGGGTCGCCGCCGTCAGGTTGGTGCCGTCGGTATTCCAGTACAGCAGGTCGAACGCCGCCGGCGTCTCGCCCTTGAGATAATTGTTGACAAAGAACGACCAGAACAGGTCGTTCTCGCGCAGCAGGTTGAAGGAGAACGCCATGACCCGGCCGTCGAGATAGCCATCGGCCTCGAGCTGGCGTTCAAGGCCCTGCAGTATCGGCTCGTTGATGAACACGCCGATCTCGCCGGGATCACGAAAATCCTGCAGCGTCGCCAGGTAGCTGACCGAGCGCACCTTGCGCGCCCGCCGGGTGCTGGTCAGGTAGGCCACCGTCGAGGCGGCGAGCGTGCCGCCCACACAGTAGCTCATGAGGTTCACCGATTTCTCGCCGCAGGCCTGCTCGATCGCGCCCATGGCGGCGATCGGCCCCAACTGCATGTAATCGGCCCAGGTCAGGTCGCGCTGCTCGGGGCCGGGATTGCGCCACGAGATCAAAAACACCGTATGGCCCTGATCGACCAGCCAGCGCATCAGCGAGTTGTCCGAGCGCAGATCGAGTATGTAGTACTTGTTGATCCACGGCGGAACCACCAGCAGCGGCGTCTTGAACACCTGCTCGGTGGTCGGCGCGTACTGGATCAACTGGATCAGTTCGTTCTCGTAGATCACGTCGCCGGGAGTGACGGCGATGTTCTCGCCGATATGAAAGGCCTCGCGATCGGTCATCGCCACGTTGAGCCCTTCGGCGGAATTGGCCAGGTCATCGCGCAGCCGCTTGAGTCCGTCGACCAGGTTCTGGCCCTGGGTCTCGCGGGTGATGCGCATCACCTCGGGGTTGGTGGTGACGAAATTGCTCGGCGACATGGCGCTGACATATTGTCGGGCGTAGAACGCCAGGTTCTGCTGCTGTTTGTCGTCGAGAGCGTCGACGCTCTCGACCAGCGACTCGACCCACTGGGCGAAAACCAGGTATTGCTGAAGCACGAAGCGATAGAAGGGATCCTGCCGCCAGGCGTCATCCTTGAAGCGACGATCCTTGGGGTCGGGCTCGACGACCAGCCGCCCGGTATCGCCATCGCCGGCCAAATCCCGCATGGCCTGCTGCCAGATCTGCCACTGCGCCTCGGCAGCATGCAGCTGTGCCTGATAGAGCGCTTCGGGCCTGCCGGCCAACGCTTCGGCGCCAGCACGAACGCTCTGCTGCATGTCCGCGTAGATGGCGGAGGCAGCCTCGCTCGGCCAGATCCGCTCGATCATCTCTCCCATCAGAGTCTGGTATTCCAAGCCGATCGCTTCCAACTGAGCCGTCAGCTGCGGGTCGGCCAATGCCTTCCACTCACTCGGCCACTCTCCACTCGACCACTCTGATGCCATGCAACCTCCTCGGGATTCTGTACGGCGTTTCTATAATGCTCATCGCCAGCGACGGGACGCGCATTGGTCGCCGATGCCGGCGAAGGACGCAGAGCCGACCGGTTGACGACAACGCCCACCAGGCTCGAACAAGCGGGCCGGGTACGAAACCCGGCCCGCTTGCAGCGTCAGCTGGACTTGCGTGACGAGCTGCTGCTGGAACTGCTGGAGGAGCCGGTAGCGGTCGACTTGGCGGATGCCGATTCGGTAGCCGACTTGGCCGACTCGCTCGCCGCCTTGGCGGTCTGGTTGGCCTGATCGGCGGCCTTCTGGCCGGCTTCGCTGAGGCTCTGTTCCAGTTCGTTCCTGAACGACATGCTCAACTCGGTCATGGCCCGCGCATCTTCGATCATCTGCTGGGAGAGCTCGTTCATCAGCTCGGCCTGGCGCGTCGTGAAGTCGCGCAGGTCATCGGCGCTCTGGATCTCCGAGGCGGCGCGCATGCGCTCGGTACCCATCTGAGTGTAGCGCTTCATCGACTCGAGCTGGTACTGGGTCATCTTTTCCATGTTATCCAGCATCATGCCGTTGATCTTGCGCATCGGCTCGAAGAAGCTCTTGGCCTGGTCGGCAAAGCTATTGAACATCTTGTCTTGCTGCATCTCGAATCCCTCCTGGAGGAACGGCGTAGACAGGTTGGCGCGGCTATAGAGCACAGGTCGTATGCTGCGCCGCACAAAGCGTAGCCGGCCACATGCCAACTTGCAATAGACCTACGCTCACGACTTGCGGTTCTGCCGCGAGCTCGCCGACGCAGTGGCGGAAGAGCGATTGGCCGAACCGCCCGCCTTGTCGTCGGTTGACGCCTTCTCGGCGGAAGACGGGCTGCCCGCCTTGCGCAACATATCCAGCATCATCTGCTGGTAATTGCCGAAGTGGGTCATGCCCTGAGTCATGCCCTGCTGCAGGAAGGGCTGCATCAGATTCCACGGGTCGTAACCTTCGACGCCGGCTTCCATCTGCTGCTGAATGCGCGACATCATCTCGCGCTGAAAGGCATCGACATCGGGCAACCCCAGCGCCTGACGAAACTCGGCCGGGGTCATGTCGAATTCGACGTTTATCTTCATGGCAGGACTCAAGTCGGAACGTGTCGATTTGAGTGTAGCAGGCAATCCGCCGTCGCCGGTCGGCAAAAGCAGTGCCAGGAAGTCGGGGCAATGAACGGCCATGGATAGCCAGGCGCCGGTGAGCACCGACGCATGGCCCGGTCAGCTCAGCTCAAGCGCGGCGTCGCCACCGAGACGCCGGTATTCTGGGCGCGATGGCGCAGCAGATGATCCATCAAAGTCAGCGCCATCATCGCTTCGGCAATCGGCGTGGCGCGAATGCCCACGCAGGGATCGTGACGGCCCTTGGTGACGACCTCGACGGGGTTGCCGTGAGTGTCGATCGAACGCCCCGGCCGGGTGATGCTCGAGGTCGGCTTGAGCGCCAGATGCGCGATCAATGCCTGGCCCGAGCTGATTCCCCCGAGCACGCCGCCGGCGTGATTGGAAAGGAAGCCCTCGGGCGTCATCTCGTCGCGATGTTCGCTGCCGCGCTGGGCGATGGCGGCGAAACCGTCGCCGATCTCCACGCCCTTGACCGCGTTGATGCTCATCAGGCCATGCGCCAGCTCGGCATCCAGGCGGTCGAAGACCGGCTCGCCCAGGCCCACCGGCATACCCTCGGCGACCACGCTGATCCTGGCGCCGACCGAATCCTGATCGCGGCGCAGCTGATCCATGAACGCCTCGAGCTCGGGCAGCTTGGCCGGGTCGGGACAGAAGAAGGGATTGTCGTCGACGCCGTCCCAGGACTTGAAGTCGATGACGATCCGGCCGAGCTGACTCATGTAGCCGCGCACCACGATGCCCTGGCTGGCCAGGTACTTTTTGGCGATCGCCCCGGCGGCGACCCGCATCGCGGTCTCGCGGGCGCTCGAGCGGCCGCCGCCGCGATAGTCGCGACGGCCGTACTTGTGGTGATAGGTATAGTCGGCATGCGCCGGACGGAACTGGTCCTTGATGTTCGAGTAGTCCTTGGAGCGCTGATCGGTATTCTCGATCATCAGACCGATCGGCGTGCCGGTGGTCTCGCCTTCGAACACCCCCGAGAGGATGCGTACCTGATCGGGCTCGCGGCGCTGAGTGGTATGCCGCGACGAGCCCGGACGCCGACGGTCGAGATCGCGCTGCAGGTCGGCTTCGCTCAAGGCCAGCCCCGGCGGGCAGCCGTCGACGATGGCGCCCAGCGCCGGGCCATGGCTCTCGCCGAAGGTGGTTACGGTGAACAGCTTGCCGAAGGTGTTGCCGGACATGCAGCGATCCTCGAAATGGAGTCGGGCGAAACGGAATCAGACGAAACGGGCGGCATGCTCATCGAGCTCGCCGGCGGTCAGCGCGAACACACCGTGACCGCCGCGCTCGAATTCCAGCCACAGGAACGGCACCTCGGGGTAGGCGGCTTCCAGATGACGATCGGAGTTGCCGACCTCGACGATCAGCACGCCGTCGTCGTTGAGGTGCCCGCGCGCCTCGCGCAGCAGGCGACGCACGATGTCCAGACCGTCGGCCCCGGCGCCCAGCGCCACGGCCGGCTCGTGACGGAACTCGGCGGGCATGCCCGCCAGATCGCGGGCATCGACATAGGGCGGATTGACGACGATCAGGTCATAGCGCCGGCCTTCGAGGCCATCGAACAGGTCGGAGAGTACCGCCCTGACGCGATCGCCGACCTCGTGACGGGTGATATTGATCTTGGCCACCGCCAGCGCCTCGGCGCTGACATCGGCCAGGTCGACCTCGGCGGTGGGCATGTACAGCGCGCTGGCGATGCCGATGCAGCCCGAGCCGGTGCACAGATCGAGGATGCGCGCCGGCGGCGTCTCGGGGAACCAGGCGGCGAAGTCGTGCTCGATCAGCTCGGCGATCGGCGAGCGCGGAATCAGCACCCGCTCGTCGACGGTGAACGGCTGACCGGCGAAGAACGCCTCGCCGAGCAGGTAGGGCAAGGGTTTTCGGGTCTCGATGCGCGCCCGTACCAGCGCGACGATCCGCTTGCGCTCGATGTCGAGCAGCCGCGCGTCGAGCACTGCCGGGTCGACGTCCCAGGGCAGGTGCAGCGCACCGAGCGTGAGCGCCACCGCCTCGTCCCAGGCGCTCGCCGTGCCATGCCCGAAGTGCAGGCGTTGCACATGAAATTCGCTGGTCGCCCAGCGCAGGCAGTCGCGCAGCGTATAAAGCTGCGCGGCGAGTTGCGCATCGTCGAGCGTCAGGGTGGTATCGGCCGAGCGGATTGCGGCCGGCGGGCCTTCGCCCGGATTGGGGGAGGCGTTACGGGGAGCGGTCACGCGTCGTCCTGTGCTGGTACTGGGTAAGGCTGGTTGACGACGATTGTACCTGCCCCGCGCCGCGCTTCACAGTCGCGCCTCAGCCGCTATACTGGGCGCTCGCTTCGCCCCATCACCCGCCATTGGAGAGAGTGTCGCATGAGCCGTCGGCGCAGCCCGCCCGAGGAGGAGGTCGCGCTGTTTCGCCAGGCCCTGAAGGAAGCCGGCGTGCAGCGCCTGATCAGCGATCGCGCCGACCCCGGCAAGCCGCGGCGCGACGACACCCAACGCTTGGCGGCGAGACGCGAAGCAGCTATCTCGGCGGCGGCCGACGCCCCGCAAAGCCGTACCAGCGACGGGCGCGTCGAACCGGTTCGCCCGAGTACGCCGCTGGATTTCGCCGTCGCCGATCTCCCCTACCGCACCCACAGCGCCCTCAAGCGCGGCCAGATCGACTGGCAGGCCGGGCTCGACCTGCATGGCTACACCCTCGACGAAGCCCGCGAGCAGCTCGAACGTTTCCTCCACGACGCACGCGCCGATCGGTTGCGCTGCGTGCTGGTGGTGCATGGCAAGGCCTGGAGCGGAATGGCCGACTACCCGGTGATCAAGAGTCACGTCAATGCCTGGCTGCGCGAGTGGCCCAGCGTACTGGCGTTCTGCTCGGCACGCGACGCCGACGGCGGCACCGGCGCGGTCTACGTGCTGCTGCGCCGGCGCGGCAAGGAGCTCTGAGCCCGCCGCCGGTACTCACGACTATCTATTGCTTATTTCGCTTGTTGCGCGCGTTCGGCACGCCTGCGGGACTCGCCTTCTCGGCCGGAGCCGTCGAAGGCTCGTGCGTCACGCTCGGATGACGTCGCGCTTCGAGCGCTTCGCCGGTCGCCACCGTCAGGTCGCGCTTGCCCTCGTAACGGTCCAGGGCCTGGGCGGCCAGATGACGGCCCAGACAGATCAACGCCTCGGCACGATGAAACTCGTAGGCGCTGCATACCGTCTTGGGAATCTCGACCAGTACGTCCGGCGGATAGCCGGCGATCTTGTACTTGGCCAACGCCGCCTGGGTGATCTCGAACGAGGTCAGCATGATGTCGAGCTTGCTCCAGGCACGCTCGGCGGCGCGGGTGCCGCCTTGGTTTTCACTGGCGTTCTCGCTGGCCGGCTCGTTGTCGTTGACGAACAGGCGCTGGGCGCGGCTGCGCATACCGTTGAGCCAGAACGAGAGGCCCTGCCCTCTAGCATCGCGCTCGGCTTCGCGCTGCTGCTCCTCGGCGGCCTCGGCGGGCGGCAGCAGTTCTTCCAGGGTCACCGGCTTGTGGGTCTGGGCAGTGGCATTGACCGCCAGGATCAGGTCGGCCTGGGCGGAAACGGTGGGAATGATCGGCAGTGGATTCAGCAAACCGCCGTCGACCAGCACCTGATCACCGATATGCACCGGGGTGATGATGCCGGGCACGGCGATGGAGGCGCGGATCGCCTGCAACAGCGGCCCGCTCTGGAACCATACTTCGCGCTGACGACCGATATCGGTGGCTACCGTGGTCAACGGGATCGGCAGGTCCTCGATCCGGGTATCGCCGACCAGTTTCGAGATGCGCATCATTACCTTGCTGGCGCGCATCGCGCCCATCGGGTTCCAGGTCACGTCGACCAGCCGCAGGACGTCGAAATAGTCGAGCTGGGTGACCCAGTCGCGATAGCCCTGGAGCTCGCCGGCAGCATACACGCCGCCGATCACCGCCCCCATCGAGCAGCCGGCGATCGCCACCACGTCGTAGCCGCGCGCCTCGAGCTCCTCGATGACACCGATGTGCGCATAGCCCCGGGCGCCTCCGCTGCCCAGTACCAGCGCGACCCGCTTGCTCATGACCGCCCCCTTCAGGCTCTTTCGGCGCTGTCGGCCGTGTTCGGTTCCTCGCTGTACGCACCGATCGCCGCGGCCACCGCGACCACCGCATCCGGCTCGAGATGCAGATGGTGCCCGCCGGGGAGCACGCGACGCTCGAGTGTGATCAGCGCCTGCCGGGCGCGGCGGGCGAAGCTGCGCTCGCCGAGGATGCCCTGCTCGCCCTCGATCAGCAGGGTCGGTGCCTGGATGGCCCCGAGCAGCGCCAGAGTCTGCTCGGGGCAAAAGCGTACCAGCGAAGGACGCAGCAGCCGGCCATCGGTGCGCAACCGGCAGCCACCCTGGGCATCCCGCTCCACGTTGCGCGCCACCAGCGGTTCGGCGGTCGCCGTGTCGATGGGCGTCACCCCACCGCCGACCCGCGCGGCGATGGCGCTCTCGATGTCGGCATAGCGGGGCGACGAGGAGGGCCGCCGCCGCTGGGCGACCAGCCCCTTGCGCAGTTGCGCCGCGGTGTCCTCGCTGGGCGTGGTCAACGTACCCAAGCCATCGATCAGCACCAGGCGTTCGACCCGCTCGGGCATGGCCGCGGCCACCAGGCAGGCGACCCCGGCGCCCATCGAATGGCCGAGCAGCGTGGCGCGCTCGAGGCCCAGCGAGGCGAGCGTGTCGAGCACGTCGTGGGTATAGTCCCAGATGGCATAGTCGACGCCCGCCGGATAGCGGGCCGAATGACCGTGACCGGCGAAATCGATCGCCACCAGGCGAATGTCCAGCGCCTCGACAAGTCGCGGCGCCAGGCGCGAAAAGCTCGCCGCATTGTCCAGCCAGCCGTGCAGCGCCAACCAGGTCGGCGCGCCGGCCTCGCCCCAGGCCAGCCCGGCCAGCCGGCCATCGGCCAATGAGATCTCCTCGGCTGCTTTCATCGTATTCCCTTCAGCAATTGATCGATGGTGGCGACGAGCGCCTCGCGCGCGGCCTGCGGCGGCTGGGCCTAGCAGGCTAACGGGTTTATCATGCCACAGTTGTCGCGGCCAGCCAGCGCCGCCGTTCCGGCCCATTGTGCCGGCAATCCTGGATTGCCGCCCAGCCCGGGCCCTATCCGACAGGAGCTTCCGTGTCCCGATCTTCCCGCCCCCGTAACACCCGCCTGCGCAACAACCTGTTCTTCGCCACCGTGGTCGCCGCGCTGATCGTCGGCTTCTGGCTGATTCGCTAGGAGCTACCAGCATGAACCTGCTGGATGTCTTCCTGCACACCCTGAACGTCACGCTGCCCGTCTTCGCGATGGTCTTCCTGGGCATTGTGTTCAAGCGCATCGGCTGGATCGACGCGCATTTCATCACCACCGCCTCGATGCTGGTCTTTCGGGCGACCATGCCCACGCTGATCTTCTTGAGCATCCTCCGCGCCGACCTGGACGTCGCCCTGCAGCCCGCGCTGATCGGCTATTTCCTGGGCTTCTCCGTGCTCAGCTTCTTCCTGGCCTGGGGCTGGGCGCAGTGGCGCTGCCCGTTCGAGGATCGCGGCGTCTTCGCCCAGGGTGCGTTTCGCGGCAACTGCGGGATCGTCGGGCTGGCGCTGGCCGCCAGCCAATATGGCGACTACGGCTTGTCGCTCGGCGGGATCATGGTCGGCGGGATCATCCTCATCTACAACGTGCTGTCGGCGGCGGTGCTGGCCTACCACAGCGCCAGCGCCAAGTCCGGCATGTTGGCGATCATCCGCCACGTGACCAAGAATCCGCTGATTCTCAGCGTACTGCTGGCCATTCCCTTCGCCTACTTCGCGATCGACTTGCCCGAGTGGGTAATGGCGTCGGGCAACTATTTCGGCGCCATGTCGTTGCCGCTGGCGCTGGTGTGCATCGGCGGCACGCTGTCGTTCACGTCGGTCAAGCGCAGCAGCAAGCTGGCCCTCGACGCCAGCCTGTGGAAGATAGTCTGGTTGCCGGCACTCGGCGTGCTCGGCGGTTTCGCGCTGGGCTTTCGCGGTGCGGAACTCGGCATCCTGTTTCTGTTTCTCGGCAGTCCCGGCGCCGCCGCCAGTTTCGTCATGACCAAGGCGGTCAACGGCAACGCTCAGCTGTCCGCCAACATCATCGTGATCACCACCTTCGCCTCGCTGTTCACGATCAGCGCCGGCGTGTTCCTCCTCACCGCGCTCGGCTTGATCTGACGCCACCCCTTTACAACGCCTGCAACGCCGCTGCCGTTCATGTGGCGCCTTCGCACCGTTGCATGAACGTCACGTTGGGAGCCGACCGCCGGGCTCTCGCTGCAGTCGCGCATCTTTCATCGAACCGATGACACTCGACCCTCGGCCATGCCCTTCATGCCTGACTAAAGTCGCATCGCCATATGCCGAACCATTCTACCATACTAGACTACAAGACAAGCTTCGGGCCGATCATCAATGACGACTTCACTACATGCGCTCTGGGAAGAAACATCGCCGGACGTCAACGTTCGCCAGCGCCTCTATCAAGCGCTGCGCCAGGCGATCATCCGCATGGTGCTGGCCCCCGGACGGGCGTTATCCGAAAAGGAGATTGCCGACACGTTCGACGTGAGCCGACAGCCGGTACGCGAAGCGTTTATTCGCCTTTCCGAGTCGGGGCTCCTGGAGGTACGCCCACAGCGAGGCACCTACGTGGTGCGCATTTCGGAGGGTGCGGTCATGGAGGCACGCTTCGTCCGGGAAGCCGTCGAGGCTGCCGTCGCCAGATCCGCCGCCGAAAACGGCTTGAGCGGGAACGTGCTCGGCGAACTCGACGAGCTGATCGAGCGCCAGCGTCGCTGTGCCGTGCCGCAGGACTACAGCCGGTTCTTTCAGCTCGACGAGGCCTTTCATCGGGCCCTGGCCCTGGGCGCGGGTCATACCTCGGCCTGGCGCGTCACCGAAGAGGTCAAGGCCCAACTGGATCGGGTGCGCTACTTGAGCATCCCCGAGTCGACGCCCATCCCCAAGCTCGTCGATCAGCACCAACTGATCGTCGATGCGATCGCCCGGCAAGACCCCAGCGCCGCAGAACAGGCCATGTGCATCCATCAGCGTGAAATTCTGCACTCCCTGCCTGAGCTGATGCGGCGCTTTCCCGCGATGTTCGATGCCTCGGCCCCGACGCGTACGCCCAGCAAACGCGAAACGGCATAACGCCGAGCTCGAACGCAAGGGGCTCGCTTTACGAACCCCTGCATTCAAACAAGCACAACATGCATGTCAGGAGAAATCATGAAATCACAGCTAGCCATACCCGCCCTCGCCCTCGCCTTTGCCAGTGGCCTGGCCCATGCCGATTACGAGCTGAACCTGTCCTCGGCCCTGAGCACGCAGGATCCCATCGTTCAGGCCATGCAGGACGCCAAGCAGTCGATCGAGCAGCGCACCGATGGCGAACTGACGCTCAACGTCTTCCCCAACAGCCAGCTGGGGTCCGACGAAGACGTCGTCGAGCAGATCCGCAGCGGCGCCAACATCGCCATCCTCATCGATGCCGGCCGACTGTCGGAGTATCAGCCGGAACTGGGCATCCTGAGTGCGCCCTACCTGGTGGAAGACTATACCCAGTACGAGGCCATTACCCAGTCCGATCTGTACAACCAATGGGTCGAAAGCCTCGCCGACAACAGCGGCCTGCGTTTGATGAACTACAACTGGTTCCAGGGCGCCCGCGAGATGCTGACCAAGGAACCCGTCGAAAAGCCCGAAGACCTGCAAGGCCTACGCATCCGCACCATCAACTCGCCGGTCTGGCTCAAGACCATCGAGGCCATGGGCGCCACTCCGACACCGCTGCCCTGGTCGGAGGTCTATTCGGCGTTGCAGCTGGGCTCGATCGATGGCGCCGAGGCGCAGTTGACCGCCGCCGATGGCCAGCGCCTGCAGGAGGTCATCAACAATGTCGCCCTGACCCACCACATCCAGCTGATGAGCGGCATCGTGACCTCGGAGCAGTGGTACCAGTCCCTGCCCGAGAACCTTCGCAGCATCCTCGACGAGGAGCTCAAGAAGGCCGGCGCCGAGGCCAGCCAGGCGACCGTCGACGCCCTGGATGCGACGCGCAAGCGCATGGAAGAAGCCGGCGTGACCTTCACCGAAGTGGATACCGAGCTGTTCCGTCAGCGCGTCGACAGCGTCTACAAGGAACTCGGTTACGACAAGTACCGCGAGCAACTGGTTTCCGGCACCGCCGACTGATCGCCCGTCAAGCCAATGCCGGGCCGGCCCGTGCCGGCCTGCGCGCTTTCAGGTTTAGACAGCCCTGTGCAAACGCTGCGAGGAACCGTTATGTGGCGCTGGTTCGACAAGCTCGAAGATATCCTGGCCATTGTACTGCTGGGGTGTACCTCACTCACGATTCTGGCCAGTGCCACCATGCGCGCGATCGGTCATCCGTTCGCCGGCGGTGCCGAACTGGCCCAATTCTTCTTCATCTGGACGGCCGTATTAGGCGCCGACATCATGCTGCGCCGCGGCGGCCAGGTGCGCATCGATGCCCTGGTCGTGCTTATGCCCCCCAGGGTGTTGCGTGCCATCACCGCGGTCATCCTGGCGATGATGCTGGCGTTTCTCGCGCTGCTGGCGTGGTACGGAATGCCGCTCGCGCTGTCCAACTGGCAGCGCCCGATGGGCTTTGCCGGATTGAGCTACGGCTACGTCACCCTGGCCCTGCCGGTGGGTGCCGCACTCATGTTCGTCTCGCTGCTTCGGCGCGTTCTCGACAAGGGCATCACCCGCAGTCTCGAGCCCGACGACGATGTCGTGGAGGAAACGCTATGATCACCGCCCTGCTGCTGGTGCTCGGGCTGGTGCTGATGGCCATCGGCATGCCCGTGGCCTTCGCGATCGGCATCGCCGGCTTTCTGTATTTCCTGTTGCCGGGAACGTTTCTTCCCGTCGGCATCGGTCCCCAGCGCATCGTCTCCGCTACCCAGTCCTTCCCCCTGTTGGCCGTTCCGCTGTTCATTTTCATCGGCCATCTGATGAATGCCAGCGGCATCACGCCGCGCCTGCTGCGCCTCTCGACCCTGCTGGCGGGCTGGATGAGTGGCGGTCTGGCCCAGGCCAGCCTGGTACTCAGCACCCTGATGGGCGGGGTGTCGGGTTCGGCGGTGGCGGATGCCGCCATGCAGTCGCGTGTGCTCGGCAAGGGCATGGTCGGCGAAGGCTATACGCCCGGTTTCGCCGGGGCCGTGCTTTCCATCGGCGGGTTGATCACTGCCACCATTCCCCCCAGCATCGGCCTGATCCTGTACGGCTATCTCGGCGAGGTCTCGATCGGCCGCCTGTTCATCGCCGGGGTGGTGCCGGGCGTGCTGTTGATGGTCGCGCTGATGATCACCACCTGGCTGGTTTCCCGCCGGCGGGGCTATACCCCGGTCCGCGACAGCCTGCCCAGGTTCGCCGAAGTGGCCAGCGCCACCCGCAGCAGCATCTGGGCCTTACTATTCCCGCTGTGGCTGTTGGTGGGTATCCGCTATGGCCTGTTCACGCCCTCCGAGGCCGGCGCCTTCGCGGTGGTCTACGCCCTCGTCGTGGGCTGCTTCATCCACCGCGAAATGGGCATAGCGGAAATCATCGAGGCGATGCGTGCCAGCGTGCGGGACATCGGCATGATCATGCTGATCATCATGTTCTCGGGGATCATCGGCTATGTGGTGTCCTTCGAGCGCGTGCCCCAGACCATCGCCGAGCTCACGCTGGGGGTATTCTCCAGCCAGACCGCCCTGCTGCTGACCCTGGCGGTCCTGCTGGTATTCCTCGGCATGCTGCTCGAGGCGACGGTGGTGGTCATGCTGCTGGCCCCGATCCTGGTACCGGTGATCAAGACCGCCGGGATCGATCCCGTGCACTTCGGGCTGCTGATGATGACCTTGGTGACCTTCGGCGGCATGACCCCACCGGTGGGGATTTCCATGTACACGGTATGCGGCATCCTGCGCTGCCCCTTCACCGATTACAGCCGCGAACTCGTACCCTTCGCCGTTGCCGTTTTAACCGTCGTGCTCGGCATCATCTTCTTCCCCACCATCGTGCTCTTCTTGCCCAACATGCTCATGGGCTAAGTGCTAAATGCAGCCATCCAAGGGTGAGTGACATGATTTTCAACGACAAGATCGACTTCATGGGGCCGGATTTTCTGCTGGAAACCAACGCGGCCCGGCGCCTTTACCACGACCATGCCGCGCCGATGCCGATCTGCGACTACCACTCGCACCTGAGCCCCGTGGAGATCGCCGACAACCGCCGCTTCGACAACCTCACCGAGCTGTGGCTCGACGGCGATCACTACAAGTGGCGGGCCATGCGCTTCACCGGCATCGACGAGCGGCGCATCACCGGCGACGCCGAGCCCCGCGAACGCTTCCAGGCCTGGGCCGAGAGCGTACCCGACTGCCTCGGCAATCCGCTCTACCACTGGACCCATCTGGAATTGCGCTTCCCGCTGGGCATCGAGAATACGCTGCTCTCCCCGACGACTGCCGAAGAGATCTGGACACGCTCGCGTCAACGCCTGGCGACGCCCAAACTTCACGCTCAAGGGATCCTGGACAGCTTCCAGGTGCGTACCGTGTGCACCACCGATGACCCCTGCGACGATCTCGATGCCCATCGCCGGCATGCCGAGAACGGCTCGCGACTCGCCCTGCTGCCGACGTTTCGCCCCGATGCCGTGCTCAAGATCGAACAGGCGGGCTACGCCGATTACCTGACCGCGCTGGAAGCCGCCAGCGGCGTCGCCATCCGGCGCTATGACGACCTGCTCGCGGCGCTGCATCAGCGCCTCGACTATTTCGCCGCCAATGGCTGCTGCCTGTCGGATCACAGCCTCGAGAAGCCGACCTTCGTCGCGCCGCCGTCGAGCGCCGCGCTCGATCGCATTCTTGACCGACGCAGGCGCAGCGAATCGCTCAGCGAGGAAGAATCCACCGGCTTCACCACGGCGCTATTGCTATGGCTGGGCCGGCAATACGCCGAACGCGGCTGGGTCATGCAGTTGCACCTGGGCGCGGCGCGTAGCGTCAGCCGCCGTGGCCTGGCCGAGATCGGCGCCAACAGCGGCTTCGACGCCATCGGCGATGTGGTCTATGGCGAGTCGCTGGCAATGATTCTCGATGCGCTGGACCAGCAACGGGCCCTGCCGCGCACCGTGCTCTACAACCTCAACCCGCGCGACAACGAGATGCTCGCCAGCCTGGCCGGCAGCTTCCCGAGCGACGGCATTCCCGGCAAGGTGCAGTTCGGCGCCGCCTGGTGGTTCAACGACCAGCGCGACGGCATCGAGCGCCAGCTGACCACGCAGATGCAGTTCGGACTGTTGCGTCACTTCGTCGGCATGCTCACCGATTCGCGCAGTCTGCTGTCGTTCTCCCGTCACGATTACTTTCGACGCATCTTCTGCAACATGCTCGGCCAGCAGATGGCGCGTGGCGAGCTGCCCAACGACATCGACCGCATCGGCCAGCTGGTGCGGGCCGTGTGTTACGACAATGTCCAGCGTTACCTGTTCGAGCGTTGAGCGACGCGCCCTCATTTTATCTATCAGCAATGGATTCATCATGAAAATCAGTGATGCCTACCTCATCGTCACCTCTCCCGGGCGCAATTTCGTCACGCTGAAGATCGTTACCGAGTCGGGCACCTACGGCATCGGCGACGCCACGCTCAACGGCCGCGAAATGGCCGTGGTCGCCTATCTCGAGGAGCACGTCGTGCCGGCACTGATCGGTCGCGATGCCGGTCGCATCGAGGACATCTGGCAATATCTGTATCGTGGCGCCTACTGGCGGCGCGGCCCGGTGACCATGGCGGCGATCGGCGCCGTCGACATGGCGCTGTGGGACATCAAGGCCAAGGCCGCCGGCATGCCGCTCTACCAGCTGCTGGGCGGCAAGAGCCGCGAGCGGGTGATGACCTATGCCCACTGCACCGGCAAGGACATCGACGCCTGCCTGGCCGAAGTCGACGCACACCTCAAGCTCGGCTATCGCGCCGTCCGGGTCCAGACCGGCGTACCCGGCATCGCCACCACCTACGGCGTCGCCAAGCGCGAAGGCGAGCGCTACGAGCCGGCCGACTCGGAGTTGCCCGCCGAGCACGTGTGGAGCACCGAGAAGTACCTCAACCATGTGCCCGCACTGTTCGCCGCGGTCCGCGAACGCTTCGGGCACGACATCCATGTGCTGCACGACGTTCACCACCGTCTGACCCCCATCGAGGCCGCCCGCCTGGGCAAGATGGTCGAGCCCTATCATCTGTTCTGGCTGGAGGACTGCGTGCCGGCCGAGAACCAGCAGAGCCTCAAGCTGATCCGCGAGCACACCACCACGCCGCTGGCCATCGGCGAAGTCTTCAACTCGATTCACGATTACCGCGAGCTGATCGAGAATCAGTGGATCGACTATATCCGCACCCCGCTCACCCACGGCGGCGGCATTACCCACCTGCGCCGGATCGCCGACCTGGCGGCGCTCTACCATATTCGCACCGGCTTTCACGGTCCCACCGATGTGTCGCCGGTGTGCCTGGGTGCGGCGGTTCACTTCGACACCTGGGTGCCCAACTTCGGCATTCAGGAACACATGCCCCACGAAGCGATCACCGACCAGGTCTTCCCCCACGACTATCGTTTCGAGGACGGCCATTTCCTGGTCGGCGAAACGCCGGGGCACGGCGTTGACATCGATGAAGAGCTGGCCAGACAGTATCCCTACAAGCGCGCCAGTCTTCCGGTCAACCGGCTCGAAGACGGCACGCTCTGGCACTGGTAGGAGGTGACGCGATGACCCAAGTGACAACACAGGCCAGCGACTACGCCGATGCCCCGGTCGGCATCGTCCACATCGGCCTGGGCGCGTTCCACCGCGCCCACCAGGCGGTCTTCGTCGAGCGCAACCTGGCGCGCCACGACGGCGGTGAGTGGGGCATCAGTAGCGCCAACATCCGTTCCAACCAGCGTCTGGTCGAGCTGCTGCGCGATCGGGGCCAGCGCTACCATGTCGCCGAATACGCCGACAGCCAGACGCTGACCCTGCGCGAGATCGCCGCCATCCGCGAGGCGCTGTACGCCGGCGAGAATGGTGAGGATCATGAAGCGCTGCTGGCGCGTCTGAGCGATCCCGCGGTGCGTATCGTCACCCTGACGGTCACCGAGAAGGGCTACTACCTGAGCCCCGCCGAAGGCACGCTGATGGTCGACGCGCCCGCCATCGCCCACGACATCGCCCAGCCGCACGCGCCCCGGACGGCGCCGGGCCTGCTGGTCGAGGCGCTGGCCCGGCGCCGCGCCGCGGGCATCGCACCGTTCACGGTGCTCTGCTGCGACAACATGCCGGACAACGGCAAACGCACCCGGCGGGCGGTCGTCGAGCTGGCTGGCGAGCGCGACCCGGCGCTGGCCGAGTGGATCGCCGCGTCGGTGGCCTTCCCTTCCAGCATGGTGGATCGCATCGTGCCGGCGATGACCGAGGCCGACTTCGCGCGTCTGCGCGAACTGGGCGTGGACGACCCCGCCGCGGTGACCTGCGAAGCCTTCATCCAGTGGGTCGTCGAGGACGACTTCCCGCAAGGACGTCCCGACTGGGAACATGAAGGAGTGGAGATGGTCGCCGACGTCGCGCCCTTCGAGACCATGAAGCTACGCATGCTCAACGGCAGTCATTCGCTGCTGGCCTACCTGGGCGCGCTGGATGGCGTCGAGACGGTCTTCGACGCCGTCAGCCGGGCCGACTTCAAAGCGTTGCTCAAGCGCTACATGCGCCAGGAGGCGGCGGCGACGCTGACCATGCCCGAAGACACCGATCTGACGACCTACGCCGACAGCCTGCTGGCGCGTTTCGCCAACGACAGCCTGCGCCATCGCCTGCATCAGATCGCCATGGACGGCTCGCAGAAGCTGCCCCAGCGTTGGCTCCAGGGGGCACGGATGCGGCTCGACGACGCCGGCGATATTTCCTGCACGGCACTCGGCGTGGCGGCGTGGATCCGCTATACCGCGGGCAGCGACCTGCACGGTCGTCCCCACGCTGTCGACGACCCCCTGGCCGACACCTTCGCCGCGCTGCATGCCCGCCATGGCGACGCGGAGGAGAGCCTGATCGGCGCCTTCCTGGCCGAGGACACCGTGTTTCCGCGCGGATTGGCCGACGACGCACGCTTCTCCCAGGCGGTGCTGGGGGCCTACCGCTCACTGCAGGCACGCGGTGTCACCGCCAGCTTGGCGGCGTTGAACGAGGGACAGGGTTGATCGTCGACACCAGGCTTCGTCTCGTTGACCTTGACCGGCCGCGAGCAAGAACAACACGATAAAACGATAACAGGGCGACTCTCGGGTCGCCCTGTTCGCGTGGCTGTCACGGCTCGCGCCGCTCAGCCTTCGCGCCTTCCGTCGTAAAGCCGCTTGAGGCCCAGCGGATTGGCCTCCTTGAGCGCTTCGGGACGCAGCGCGTCGGGCAGATTCTGATAGCACACCGGACGCAG
>NZ_JAIRBP010000031.1:0-45499 GCF_021151495.1 Halomonas sp. IOP_31
GTTCGCCTCCGGTTGCTCTCCACCCCGCCTCGCGGCGACGCAGTTACCTTCGACTACGGGGCCATGGCTTACCCCGACTCGGACTTCCACCGAGTTGTGTGCACGCCTTCACGGGCGCACTAGGAGGCGCCTCTGGCGGGCACCGCTCACTGGCAGAGTCGCCCCGGGCTTTTATTTTGTATATTGAATATTTTTTAAGTTTCATTAAATTAAACAAATGAATCCCAGCATCAAGCAGCTCAAGGCCTTTGTCGCCGTTGCTCAATCGCGTAGCCTCGCCGAAGCCAGCGAGCGCATTCATCTCTCGCAACCGGCGTTGAGCATTGCCATTCGCAAGCTGGAGGAAACGGTCGGCGGGCCGCTGTTCGCACGAACGACCCGCCAGTTGGCGCTGACCCCGGAGGGGGCGGCTTTTCTGCCGGTGGCGATGCGCCTGCTGGACGACTGGGCGGAGGCCTTCGAGGACCTCAACGAACGCTTCCTCAAGGAGCGCGGCAAGATCACCCTGGCGGCCTTGCCGACACTGGCAGCCGGCCTGCTGCCCGGGCTCATCGCCGACTTCCGTGCGCGTCATCCGCGTATCAACCTGAGCCTGCATGACGTGCTCGCCGACGAGGTCAATCAACTGGTGCGCGAGGGACGCGTGGACATGGGATTTTCCGTCGCCCCGCTCAATGCCGACGACCTGGTCTTCGAACCGCTGATGGTCGACCGGTACGTGGCGGTGTGCCCTCTCGGGCATCCCTTGCTTGGCCAGGAAAGCGTCACCTGGTCGCAGCTTGCGGCCTATCCGTTCATCGGCATCAATCGACGCTCGAGCTCGCGCCAGGACATCGACGCCGTGATGGCCGGAATCGGCGCACGCCTGGACATCATCTGCGAAGCAAGCCAGATCGCCACCGTCGGTCGCATGGTGGCCGCAGGAGTCGGAATCAGCGTGCTGCCCTCGTTGAGCTTTCGCCAGATCGCCAGCGATGGCATCACCCACCGACGACTCATCGCGCCCGACATCCCGCGGGCACTCGGCGTCATCACGCGCCGGCGCCACCCGCTCTCGGCGGCCGCCAGCGCCATGCTGGCCATGATCGACATCCCCGAGGATGGCCCGCGAAGCGTCGACATCTAACCGTCCACGAGGGCAGAAAAGCATGAGCCCGGCGCAGGGCCGGGCTCGTGGCTTTGCTTGCCCGAACGCTCGGCGCTCAGCCGTTGGCTTTCTCGGCAGTCGCACCGGGCGCAGGCGATGCCACCGGCTTGACGAGTACCTGGCTGGCGACGTAGTAGACCACCGCCCCCAGCGCCGAACCGGTGAACCAGCCGTAATCGTAGAACCAGGTCCAGGCGCCCGTCGCCAGTGCGAAGATACGCGCTACGTAGCGCTGGCCGGGCTGCTGGCCGGAGCGTACGCTGAGTGCCTTATTGACGATCACACCCATGGGGAACTTGTCCATCATGCCGGCATAGACCCCGAGCACCAATACCGTGCCGCCCTTGCGGCAGGCGCGGATTGCTTGGCACAGCGCGGCGCCGCGTTCGGTTTGCATGAACAGCTTCTGCTTGGTCGCGTCATAGAGCTGTTCCACCCCGGTGGTATGCGCCTCCAGCCCCACGCAATCGATGCAGCGATCCGGCCCGCGGCCGCCGGTCAGTTCGACGAGCGCCTCGTGCACGTTCACCCGGGTGTAGTCGAGCACCTCGGCACCGGCCTTGTCCTTGGCCAGCGCCAGACGATCGGGGAAGCGGTCGATGCCGATGACTCGCTCGGCGCCCAGCAGATAGGCGCTGCGCATCGCCATCTGTCCGACACCGCCACAGCCCCACACGGCGACAGTGTCGCCAGGCTCGATATCGGCGATATCGGCACCGTAATAACCGGTCGGCACGGCGTCGGAGACGAACAACGCCTGTTCGTCGCGGATCCCCTCGGGCACCTTGAAGACGTTGGTATCAGCGAACGGCACGCGCACGTAGGTGGCACGGCTACCGGCGTAGCCGCCGAAGGCATGGCTGTAGCCGAAGATATCGCCGCAGGGATAGCCGTACAGTGCTTCCGTCGTCGCGGGGTTGGGGTTGGAGTTGTCGCAGCAGGAGAACTCCTGGCGCTGGCAGGGCTCGCAATGCCCGCAGCCGATGATCGATACGGTGATCACCCGATCCCCTTTTGCCAGCCCGGTCACCGCGCTGCCCAGCTCCACGATTTCACCGAGGAACTCGTGCCCCAGCACGTCCCCCGGCTTCATCGTCGGCACATAGCCGTTAGCAGATGCAGATCCGAGCCGCAGACCGACGACATCGTGACGCGGACGATGACATGCGGGGATTGACGAGCTGCGGATCGGGGATCGTTTCGACACTCAGCTTGTCGGTGCCTTGCCATGTCAGTGCGCGCATCAGCGGCCTCCTCTCTGTGCTCCGGGGCGGGCGGCGTTGGTAGTGATCTCGCCGATCTCCAGCAGTTGTTTCAGGCGGCGCAGGTCGCCGCCGGTCTGGGTGCCCGGGTCCTTGCCCAGCAGCCTGGCGACCGCGTGTCCGGCATAACCCGCCGGCGGCTCGTAGGCGAACACCGCCTGGATCACGGTCCCCTGGCCTCGCGGCGCGTCACGAAAGCTGACCCAGCCGGCCTGATGGATGTCGGCGTTCAGCTCGGTCTGCCAGGCGATATACTCGTTCTCGCGCTCGTCGGTAATCTCGGCATCCCATTCGAGACGTTTGCCCGGTGCCGGGCTCGCCACCCAGTGCGAGCGTCGTGCGTCGATGACGTCGACCCGTTCGATATGCTTCATGAACCGGGCGAGGTTGGCGAAATCCCGCCAGAAGCGGTAGATCTCCTCACGCGGTTTGTCGATGGTCACGCTGCGCGACGTCACCTTGGCGCGCTTCCAGTCGTGCGCGGCAGCCATGTCCTGCTCGTAGGAATTCGCCGACAGCGCCTTCTTGGCGCTGCAATGGCCAGCCGCGCCGCGAGAAAGCAGCAAACCGCCCAGCACGAGATGAGCCAGCCGACCGATGCCGTGGCGACGCATCCCGAGCCCGACGCACAGACAGCCGCCCAGAATGGAAAAGGTCCGCTCCCTCCCCGAGAGCCGCCCGGCACTTGCCGGCTTGCCGCGCATGGCGACCAGTGAGTCATCCTGCCATTTATCAGTCATGCTCTATCTCCTTGAGCTATTGGCAAATGCGCGCCGCGCCTTCGCCCGCTATTCCAGCAATCGACACGGCGGGCTGCCTTGGCCAAGCTCGTCGTCGGCGAAAATTGAGTCGACAATGGCTCATCCGCAGGCCGGGGCGATCCGCACCGTTTGTGGCGCGATACCCATAAGGGTAGATCGCTCCCGGACGCGTCGCTTGCCCTAACTGATTCCTTGCCCCGACAAGGACAGAACCCAACAGCTAAAGAAACGATGTTCCTACTCCACTGCCCCGCTTGCTATAGTGACGAGCCATCGCTTGCTATATCGCATGGCGCTGACATGCACCGTGATGAGCGTTCATTCGCAAGCCAAGAAAGGAAGCAGACATGACCATCGCTACAGGCGACAAGATCCCCGACGTCACCCTCAAGACCAACGGCGCCGACGGGCCCCAGGACATCTCCACCGGCGAGCTGTTCGCCGGCAAGCGCGTAGTGTTGTTCGCCGTGCCCGGTGCCTTCACCCCGGGCTGCTCCAACACCCATATGCCGGGTTTCGTCATCAAGGCCGACGAGATCTTCGCCAAGGGCGTCGATGCCATCGCCTGCATGGCGGTCAACGATGCCTTCGTCATGGACGCCTGGCAGAAGGCGCAGAATGCCCAGGCGTTTACCATGCTCGCCGACGGCAACGCCGAGTTCGCCCGCGCGCTGGGCCTCGACATGGACGCCAGCGCCGGCGGCATGGGCACGCGCAGCAAGCGCTTCGCGATGATCGTCGACGACGGCGTGGTCGAATACCTCGGCGTGGATGCCAAGGGTGTCGATCAGAGCAGCGCCGAAACGGTGCTCGGCAAGCTCTGAGACTCGGCCGCTGAACGGTAATAGAGCCGGCTGGCGCCGGCTCGACAATCGAGCGCGGCGTGGTCGAAGGTGTCGACCAGCCGATCGTCGAACTGCTCGGAGAGCGTGTGCCGGCCGACATCGACCCGCGCGTCGAGACCATCAGCGTCGGCAATTTGCTGTCGATGCAGGCCGGGCTGGAGCGCACCTCCGGCGCCAACTACGGCGGCTGGGTGGCCAGCGACAACTGGGTTCGTGACGCCTTGACCCGCCCCTTCGTCGCCGAACCCGGCGGGCGCATGCTGTACTCCACCGGCAACAGCCACCTGCTTTCCGCCGCGTTGACCGAGGCCAGCGGGCGCAGCACCCTGGCGCTGATGCGCGACTGGCTGGGCGAGCCGCTGGGCATCGCCATTCCGCCCTGGACCCGCAACCCGCAGGGCATCTACTTCGGCGGCAACGAAATGGGGCTGACGCCTCAGGCGCTGCTGCGTGTCGGCGAACTCTATCGCCAGGGCGGGGAGTACGCCGGCGAACGCGTGCTGCCCGCCGAATGGATCGAGCGCTCCTGGCGGCCGCGCACCCGCTCGCACTTCAATCAGGACGACTACGGCTACGGCTGGTTCATCACCACGCTGGCCGACGTGCCGGTCTACTACGGCTGGGGCTATGGCGGGCAGTTGCTGTTCGTGGTACCCCAACGCGCCATGACCATCGTGATGACCGCCGACCCCACGCCGCCTTCCAACGGTAGCGACTATCTCGACCGTACCAAGGCCGTGATCGGCGCGTTGATCGAAGCCGTCGAGGCGCCGTGAGCAGCCAGCTTCTCTCATCGATCAAGCCATTGACTTCGTTATTGGAACGTTCGCGAGGAAAGAGACTCAGCGAGGCGCAACGCGGTCGTTCCTCCGTCGAGAAACAGCACCTGCCCATCACTCACCAGCGTTGCTGCGACGCCGCGGCCCTTGAGGGAGAAAAACCATGAGCAGCGAAGCCCGCCTGCACCAGATGCGCTGGCGCAACACCCTGACGTTTCTCGGCATCGGCGTCTGGTCAATCGAAATCGCCCCGGTGCGGCTGATCGTCGGCGTTTCGGAGTTCGTCCTGGGCTGGCGCTGTTGGGCTTCGCGGCGGCCGCCCTCATAGGGATGCGGCTGGCCGCCCGGGCGGTCGACCGCTGGCCACTCACCCGCATCTGCGGGGTACTGGGGCTCGCCTTCGCCGCGGCGCTGTTGCTGCCCTGCTTCGCCCGGGACACCGTCACGCTGATGGTCGCGCTGGTCCTGCTGGGCGCCATCAACGGTGCCCTCGATGTCGCCATGAATGCCCGCGGCAGCCTGATCGAGAACCGCTAAGATCGTCCGATCATGTCATCTTTCCATGCCGCCTGGAGCCTCGGCGGGGCGCCGGCGCCGCGCTGGCCGGCGTGCTCACCCCCTGGGTTTCGGGCCGGTAACGATACTCTCGCTTGCCGCTTTGCTGTCGGCCGCGACACTGGCCGTTTCGGCCGGCGCCCATCAGCCCCCCATGCCGGCGCCAGACGACGAAACCTCGACACGCGATCAGGGGCGACTCGACCCTCGACTCGCCGGGCTGTGCCTGGTGGCGTTTTGTGCCCTGTTCACCGAAGGCACCATCGCCGACTGGAGCAGCATCTATCTGCAAGGCGTGCTGGAAGGCGGCTTCGCCGTCGGTTTCTTCGCCTTCTCGGTCGGCATGACGATCGGCCGGCTCGGTGGCGACGTTCGGCTATACGGGGTTCCTGTTGGGGCCCGCCGTCATCGGTGGACTGACCCATTTTCTGACGCTGCCCCTCGCCCTGCTGGTGCTGGTGATGACGATCGCCGTCATCGCCGTCACCAGCCGGCTCGTCTTCCCGCCAGCGACTGGTGTTCGGCAGTCCCTCAGCGGCTGACCAGAACGATCCCCAACACAATGGCGAGGCCGCCGGCAACGAAATTCAGCGTCAGCGGCTCGCCGAGCAGCAGCGCGCCGAACAGCGCCCCGAACACCGGCGACAAAAACGAGAACACGCCAAGCTGCGAGGCCAGGTAACGCCGCAGCAGCGCGAACCACAACAGCAACGCGCCGAACGAGATCACCAGCGTCTGGAACGTCATGCTCGCGACGACCGGGCCGGTCACGTCGATCGCCTCGAGTTCGCCCAGCAACGCCGCCAAGGGCACCAGCGCCCCCGCGGCGATGATCAGCTGGAAGTGGTTAGCGATACGCTTCGGCGAACGCGGCGTACCCCATTTACCGCAAGCCCTGCAGCGCCTCGATGACGTGCCCGCCCAGTACCTCGCAGGCCGAGCCGGTATTGGCCCCACGCACCATCGCCATCTGATACTCGCCGATAGCCGGCAGACCGGCGCCGGCCTCGACGATCCGCAGCGGCGCGCGCAAAAGACTCAGCGGCAGCGGTGCCACCGCCAGGTCGGCGAGCAGCGCGGCCTCCTGCCCGGCGCAGTTCTCGCTGGTGTAGGCAACACGATAATCGAGCCCGCTGCGATCCAGCGCATCGAGCGCCAGACTGCGCCAGGCACAACCGTGGTTGGCCAGCGCCAGCGGTAGCGGCGTGCGCTCGATGGCCACGCCGCCCGCCAGGCTCGCCCACACCAACGGCTCGCTGAACACTACCTCGCCGCGCTCGGCAGGCGGCCCCTGGTTGCCGACGGTGACCAGCGCCAGGTCCAACTCGCCGGCGTCCACTCGCTCGAGCAGGTCCACGCTGCGCCCGACCACCACCTCGACCTGCACGCCGGGGTGCGAACGTGCGAACTGCGCCAGCACACGCGGCAGGATGCGCGAGCCGACATCGTCGGGCGAGCCGAACTGCACGCTGCCTTCCAGCGGCGGCGCGATGAAGTGAGCGACCGCTTCCTCGTTGAGGCGCAGCAGGCGGCGGCCATAGCCCAGCAACACCTCGCCCTGCGGGGTCAGCCGCACCCGCCGCGCCTCGCGCACGAACAGCGACTGGCCGAGCGTCTCCTCGAGCCGCTTGATCTGCATGCTCAGCGCCGACGGGGTGCGAAACACGTTGTGCGCCGCCCGCGTGAAGCTGCCGCTTTCGGCGATGGCCACGAAGGTGCGCAACACATCGCTGTCCAGCAACGGCAAGGCCGAGGGCACCCGGGCCACGTCTGCATGGCTGTTCATGCCTTCTGAGGGCTGTGGAATCGTCGTCATGCCGGCTTACCTTTCAGATTTCCTTAAACCACACTGTAGTTCTTTTCGTTTGTTTGAACCATAAGCTCGGGCCAAGCTTGACCCCGAGGTCGCGACCCTCATCGACATTCCCTGAAACGGCCGCCCCGCAGGGGCGAGCGGCCATGAGGAGCCATCGCCATGAACGACCTCAACCAGGCCAACCGTCCGCGGTTCGGCGAGCCACAACCCGAGCGAACGCAATTTCCCGACTTCTACATGCCGGCGATGCCACCACTCGGGCTGATCGAGGCGATCGAAAAGCGCCGGCGCCGCGCATTCGCCGACCGCAAGCGCCGGCGCGCCTTCAGGCAGCGCTTTTTGCCGCTGCTTGCCTACGACGATGCAATCCTCGACGACATGGGCCACTGCCGCGACGACATCGAATGGGCCGCCGGCTTGCCGCTACAAGAGGACGCCACCGCAGCGTTACTGAAACGACGGGCACAGCGTCGCCGGCAACGCCGCCGCGAGCTGTGAAGCGCCGGCCATGGTTACACTGGATGGCGGCCCGCCGTCGCTGGCATGCCGCAAATCGCACAGCTTCGACATAACGGCAACAACACAACGAGGATCCGAACATGTCAGCCAACCATCAATGTCAGGGCGCCTGCCTGTGCGGCGCCGTCAACCTGAGCGTCGAGCTAGACAGCCATGAAGTGAGCGCTTGCCACTGCCAGATGTGCCAGACCTGGGGTGGCGGCCCGCTGCTGGCCATAGAAAGCCGCACTCCGATGACCCTGCGCGGCAAGGAGAGCGTCAGCGTCTACGCCTCGTCGGAGTGGGCCGAGCGCGGTTTCTGTCGCCATTGCGGCACACACTTGTTCTATCGCCTCAAGGAGGGCGGCCACTATGCGTTTCCCGTGGGGCTGATCGACAACGGCGACCCCTGGGCCATGGCGTTGCAGATCTTCATCGACGAGAAACCCGCGCACTACGATTTTGCCAACGATACCCGCACCCTGACCGGCGCCGAGGTGTTCGAGGCTTTCTCGAAACCGGCCGATGGCTAGCGGCGGGCGGCGGATCATGCCTTGCACTCCGCGTCAGGTCAGCTGTAACTCATGCAACTGCCCGGCAAGCTCCTGTCGGTCTGCTCCTTCCAGCGCTTTGAGTGGCCGCGGTAAGCAGGGAGACGCGGCCAAGCCCTTGAGTTCCGCTGCTGTGGCTACCACGCGTAGGCTGCCGCCATGTTGGCTGAACAGTGCCCACAGCGGGTTCAATCTTTCGGAAAGGCGCAGGACTTCCTGGGTATTGCCCGCCTGGGAGGCACGGGTAATGGCCAGTGCTGTTTTCGGGAACAGGCCGCCAACCACCGAATACCAGGCCTCACACCCAGCATTCATGCCTGTGGCTGCCAAGGGGTCACCGCTGACCCCGATCGTGACATGAGACGGGATGAACGTTCGCAGACGCTCGACACGCACCCTGGCGGCATTAGGTTCTGCTGGAACGCCTGGAATCTTGATGGAGCCGACGTTGGGAAGTTGGGCGATGCGCCCATGCAGCTCGTCACTGAATTCGAAATGGGTGGTGCCAGGATTGTCGTAGACACATAGCGGCACTGACAGCTGGCGTGTCACGGCTTCATACAGTCCGAAGACTTCATCCTCGGATAATTTCTGATACGACATCGGCGTCAGTAGCACAGCGCTCGCCCCCGCCTCCTGTGCATCTTCGGCTAGCGCCAATACCTCTCGGGTACTCAAGGCGCTGATGCCAATGATGACCGGGACATCGCCGGCATGTTTCACCGCGAGTTGCGCGATGCGTGCCCGTTCCTCCCGGGTGAGATAGGCGTAATTCCCCGTCGACCCCAGCGCACCGATGGAGTCAACGCCAGCATCGGTCAAGCGCTCGATCAGCCGTATAAAGGCCATCTCGTCGACTACGTCATGCTTCATGGGGGTCAAGGGAAAGGCACTCAGACCGGAAAACATGGATCGACTCTCCTCAGCGAAATGCAATGAAAGTGACCATGCTGGACCGGTGCGGCCGACATCCATCCATGCGAGAGGAAAGTCTCCCCCTTGCATTATGGAAATAGCCACTATCAACGGCAAGGCAACACGCGAAAGCCGCGGCGTGTACGCGGCGAAGGGCTCGATGCGCAGCCGGATACACCCGCGGCTTTTTAGCGTTTGCTCGTTTCCTCAAGCGCTGGAAGTCTCGATAGCGCCTAAGGGCCATCAGTGGGCTTGCCGGTGAAGTCGGTCACCGGTTTGTCCACCGGCTTGTCGAGCCGTTCGGCGAACGCCTTGAGCCCATCGAGCAATGGCGTGAGGGCGTGCCATAGCGTCTCGTCGTGAAGCATCCTGTAGGCGCCGGTCACCCCCGGCGTATCGCCGTCATCGTCCTCGGGGCTGTGCTGGCTGACACGCTGGAGACCATCGCGCAAGGCGAACGTGACGCGATAGAAGTCCCTGGGCTCGATGGTCGACAGCGCCATGCCCAGCACGGAAGCGTTCTGGATCGCATTGAGGGTGCCCTCCTTCTGGAGCCCACCGACGAGGACCTGCGCGATCTGCGGATTGGCGGCCACCACGTCGTTGGCAAAGCGCAATACACCGTGCTCGTGCATGGTCTGCAGCAACCGCTCGAGCTCTTCGTGCGCATCCGGGCCGATCTT
Organism: Halomonas sp. IOP_31; assembly: GCF_021151495.1. Classification (NCBI taxonomy): domain Bacteria; kingdom Pseudomonadati; phylum Pseudomonadota; class Gammaproteobacteria; order Oceanospirillales; family Halomonadaceae; genus Halomonas; species Halomonas sp. IOP_31. The sequence goes on from NZ_JAIRBP010000031.1 coordinate 9,813, forward strand.
GGGCGGCGTCACGGTATGTGAAATGCGTTCAGCCATTACATTTTCCTCGGATTGGATTGCTGGGCAGGCGGTTCCACGTAATCCTTCTGCATCCACTTGACCTCGACCGGCACGCCCTGTGTCGGCGTCCGGTGGCCATAGCGATAGTTGTTGCGCTTCAGCGGCGGCTCGCCCTTCTCCCGATCGAGCACCTCGAGGTTGACCGCGGTTTCCTTGTAGGCCGGCGTATCGACATCGGGATCGTGGTGCTCGCCGGTCAGCGCGTTGACGCCGGGCTTGCCCTGGTGAATCGGCAAAAACAGCGTATCGCCGCTGACCCGACTAGTGACCAGTGCCCTGACCTCGATGCTGTCGCGACGCGAGGAAAGACAAACCCAGGTGCCATCCTCGATGCCCTTTTCGGCGGCAAGCTCGTGGCTGACCTCGACGAACCAGCCCGGGGCCTCCTCCCAGATGCGCGGCCCGCGACCGGTCTGGTTGGTGGCCTGGAAGTGCTCGAGCATGCGCCCGTTGTCCAGCGAGAATCGATACTTCTCGTCGGGGGCCTCATCGGGCTCCTTCCACTCCAGCGGGTAGAGGCTGGCCTTGCCGTCCTCACTGTGAAAACCCTCGGTATACAGCAAGGGCGAGTCGCTGCCGTCGGCCTTGACCGGCCATTGCAGCGACTTCCAGCCTTCGAGGCGCTCGTAGGTCACCCCGGCGAACAGCGGCGAGATGCTGGCGCACTCCTCCATGATCTGCGAGGGATGGGTGTAGCCCCAGTCATGGCCCATGCGTGCGGCCAGGTCGGTGAGGATGCGCCAGTCGGGCCGGCTGTCGCCGAGCGGCGGCATGACTTCGTAGAAACGCTGGATACGCCGCTCGGTGTTGACGAAGGTGCCCTCCTTCTCGACGCTCGGACAGCCCGGCAGCACCACGTCGGCAAACTCGGCGGTGCGGCTCATGAAGATATCCTGCACGACCATGAAGTCGAGCTTCTCGAAGGCCGAATGCACGTTGGCGCTATCGGCATCCGAGAAGGCGGTTTCTTCGCCGATGACGTACATCGCCTTGAGTTTTTCCTTCTCGGCGGACTGCACCATCAAGAAGTTGCCCTCGCCGACCTTGTCGGAGAGCCGCTCCTTGTCCACGCCCCAGCCCTTGGCCCAGCGTTCGCGGGCGGAATCATCCGTAACCTTCTCGTAGCCGGGATACATGTTGCGCAGGCAGCCGAAGTCGCTGGCACCCTGAACGTTGTTGTGGCCACGCATCGGGTAGCCACCGGTGCCCGGTTTGCCGTAGTTGCCGGTGACCACCAGCAGGTTGGACAGCGCCGTGCTGGTATCCGAGCCATGGCTGTGCTGGGTGATGCCCATCGCCCACAGCAGGCTGACGCTCCCCGCCTTGCCGATCATCTCTGCGGTATCGATCAGCTCCTGTCTGGAGATGCCGGTCTTTTCCTCGGCGAACTCCAGGGTGAACGGCTCCAGCGACTCGCGGTATTCGTCGACCTGGTTGACCCACTTGTCGAGGAATTGCTGATCCGCGTAGCCGTTGTCGAACATGTAGCGCGACAGCGCCGAGGCCAGGATCAGGTCGGTACTGGCCTTGGGCTTCAGGTAGATGTCGGCGCGTTCGGCCATCTCGTGCTTGCGCGGGTCGATGACGATCACCTTCTGGCCGTGCAGTTTCTGCGCCGCCTTGATCCGCGAGGCGATGACAGGATGGTTCTCGGCGGTATTGCTGCCGACGATCACCACGACTTCGGCCTTCTGGATATCCTCGATGGAGCCGGCGTCGCCGCCATAGCCGACGGTGCGGAACAAGCCCTTGGTGGCCGGGTTCTGGCAGTAGCGCGACGAATTGTCGACGCTGTTGGTGCCGATGATCAGCCGGGCGATCTTCTGGGTCAGGTAAGCCTCTTCGTTACTCGCCTTGCTCGAACCGATAAAGCCCAGGCTGTCTGCACCGTACTTGTCACGAGTCTCGATCAGACGGCGAGCGACAAGGTCGAGCGCTTCGTCCCAGCCGGCTTCGCGAAAGCGCCCGTTCTCGCGGATCAGCGGCATGGTCAGGCGTTTTTCGCTGTTAACGAAATCCCAGGCGAACTTGCCCTTGATGCAGGTCGAGATGCCGTTGGCCGGGGCCTCGGCCACCGGCTGGACTTTAAGGATATGTCGATCGCGCGTCCACATTTCGAAGGAACAGCCGACCCCGCAATAGGTGCAGACGGTCTTGGTGCGCTTGATCTCCGGCTGGCGCCAGTGCATGTCCATCTCGGACAGCCCGCTCACCGGCGTGGCGCTGACGGTCTGCTCGAGGGTCTTGATGATGTCGATCATCGGTCGCTTGAGCGACTGCGGCATCGCCGTGAACGGCCCGGCATCGGGCTGCATGGTGTTTTCCATCAGCGCGTTGCACGGGCAGACGGTGACGCAATGGCCGCAATGCACGCAGCTGGAATCGTCGATTTTCTCGCCGCCATCCCAGAGTACCCGCGGATTGTCCATCGAATAGTCGATGGTCAGCGTCTCGTTGACCTCGACGTTCTGGCAGGCCTCGACACAGCGTCCGCAAAGGATGCACTGGTCGGGATCGTAGGTGTAGAACGGGCTGGATTCGTCCTTTTCGTAGGGCTTGCGCTGGAATTTGTAACGCTGGATGGGGATCTGCATGTCCACCATCGTGTTGTGCAGGGTGCAGTCGCCGGTGTTGTTCTCGCATACCGTGCAATACAGCTCGTGCTTGCCCAGCAGTCGGTCCATGCCCTCTTCACGGGCGGCCTTGGCGAAGTCGTCCTGGCTGGATACCGCCAATCCTTCTTCCGCGCGGATCGTACAGCCGCGCTTGAGCTCGCCATCGATCTCGACCCAGCAGGTGTCGCAGGTCTCGAGCGGGCCCAGCGAGGGGTGGTAGCACACGTGCGGCAGGTCGATGTCGTGCGCTTCGAGAAATTGAACGAGCGGCGTGCCCGCCTTGCCCGTCAGGCGCTCCCCATCATAGACGATCGTGCAATCGCTAACGTTGGCCTTGGCCATGGCTGATCTCTCCCTGTCAGGCCCATCGGTCGGTCGGGTTGTTGTGGGCGCTGTATCGGTCGTCGCGGACGGTCGGGTCGCAGGACCCAACCTAGACCGAACAGGCCAGGCAATGATCGGGGCTCGGGCCGCCTGCCGGTGACCTGTACAGGCCTGCAAGATGGGTGAAAACGAGAAATTGGCCCCAGGCCAACCTGCATCGATCCATCGCGCAGGGCGCTGCAGCGTGATAGACAGGCCATCGGGGCATCATCACCATGATCGAAAGACTGTGCGATGCCAGAGCCAATCCATTGCCTCCCTGAAACCCTAGTCAAGGCGCCAACGGTTGTCGAAGTTAGCAACCTATCCTCGACTAGGCACTGTCTGAAAAGTCGACGAGCGAATGTTAATGGCCAAGTAAAGTGACCCAGTACCGGCCAACGCTTTTGGCCACAAAGCCCCGATTGCCCACCGCGCCCCGCCCTGCGAGGATAGCGGCTCGCGCTCCGGAGACAGTCTCATGCAGATAACGCCGATCACCCCAGACGATTTCGCGCTTTTCTGGCCGACCTTCAAGGCCGTGGTCGAGTCGCGGGAAACCTACGCCTTCGACCCGGAAATCACCTTCGACGACGCCTATGCCCTGTGGTGCAAACTCCCGCAGCTCACCTATGTCGCCAAGGAGGACGGCGTGGTCCTCGGTTCGTACTACCTGAAGCCCAACGCCGCCGGGCCGGGGGATCACGTCTGCAACTGCGGCTACATGGTCGCCCCCGAGGCGCGCGGCAAGGGGGTGGCGCGTGCGCTCTGCCTGCACTCCCAGGACCAGGCCCTCGAGGCGGGCTACCAAGCGATGCAGTTCAACGCGGTCGTCGCAACCAACGAGGCCGCCATCGGGCTCTGGCAATCGCTGGGCTTTAATATCATCGGCACGGTGCCGGGCGGCTACCGCCACGCCCGCCACGGGCTCGTCGATACGCACATCATGCACAAGGCGTTGCGCTAGCGACTGACCAGCACGATGCCGCCCAGAATGGATCCCGATGCCGCACCAGCGGGCGAGCAGCGCCACCAGCGAGCGCAGGCCGACCTGGGCCAGGGCGAGAGATCCGCAGCCACCGCCTTAATGGCGACCTGCTGGAAACCGAGCACCAGACAGAACAGCGTCATCAAGCCGCTGGCCGACATGTCGATGGACCGGCAAGCGTGAGTGCAACTCAACACCGAATCGTCACAGGGCGTGGGCGTTCTGGAACCGTTCATGGCCCCCAGTGTCAGGATGAGTGTCGTGCCCTTTGATACCCTGTTCTTATAAACCGACCAGGGGGCGAAAGGAGACACTCATGCCTCGTTACTCCGAGGCGCGCGGCAAGCCGTGGTCGCCGACCGCCTAGCCAGCGGCGTGCTGGTGCGTCCCTTCGGCGACCGCTACGTGATCGACTCGCCGTTCACCTACGATTTGATCCTGCCCGTCACCGGCAACGCCCCATCGACGGTGCAGCGGTTTATCGACTGGCTGATTGAAGAGGCAGAGGGCAAAGCCCCTCACGCCTGCTCCGCCACTTCTTCTTGCCACCGCGTCACCTCCGCCATCCTCACCACGCCCCCCACAACGATCAGACAAGGCGACGGCAGCGGGTTCTCGGCCAGCTTCTCGGGCATGTCGCCGAGCGTGCCGAGCAGCGACTGCTGGTCGGCCAGCGAGGCGTTACTGATCAGCATGATCGACCAGTCGTCGGGCAGGCCGGCTTCTCGCAGGCCGTGGCAGATCGCTTCGACCTTGGCCAGCCCCATGTAGAACACCAGGGTCTCGTCGGTACGGGCAAGCGAGGCCCAGTCGGGCGCTCCACCCTCGCGGCACAGCTGGGCGGTGACGAAGCGCAGCTGCTGAGCGTGGGCGCGGTCGGTGAGCGCCATGCCCATCGCCGCGGCGGCGCCGGAGGCGGCGGTGATGCCGGGGACGATCTCGGCGGGTATCGCGCCCTCGGCCAGCGCGGCGAGTTCCTCGCCCATGCGTCCGAACACGCCAGGGTCGCCGCCCTTCAGGCGCACCACCGACTTGCCCTCCCCGGCCAGCTTGACTAGCAATGCGCCGATCTCGGCCTGCGGCACGCTGTGATGGCCGCGCGCCTTGCCGACGTAGTAGCGCTCGCGGCCGGCGGGAATCATCGCCAGGATGGCGTCGCCAACCAGCCGGTCGTAGACGATGGCGTCGGCCTGATTCAGCAGTCGCGCGGCACGCAGGGTGAGCAGATCGGCGCTGCCCGGCCCGGCGCCGACCAGATAGACGCGCCCCGGCCGGGCGTCGCCCGACCCCAGCTCGGGCGTATCGTGCCCAACCGGGACCCACCCGGCCAGCGCCGTCCAGGCGCGATTCGCCCCGGCGCCCACGCGCGCCAATAGGTCCGCGCGATCAAACCGCTTCGTGTACAAGCGCTTGCTCGGTGCCGGCATGGGCCGCCTCCTCTTCGATCAGGGACTTGAGTTCGGGAATGCACGAGCCGCACTGGGTGCCGCAAGCCAGCCGTGCACCCAGCGCCTCGACATCGTCGTCGCCGGCGCGGATCGCCTCGACGATCGCCTTCCTGCCGACCTGATGGCAGCTGCACACGGTAGGCCCGGCGTCGGCCTCTCCGGCGTCGCAACCGGCCAGCAGGCGACGACGCAGGTCGCTGGGCAGCGCTTCGCCGGCGGCGGCCTCGGCGAAGCGCTCGTCGAGCCAGTGAAGCGCAGGCAGCTCTAGAGGCGAGCCGACCATCAGCCACCAGCTCAGCCGGCCGCCCGCGAAACCGGCGGCGCGCAGGCGGCCGCTGGCGGCATCCTCGGCCCACAGCGCCGGTTCGCCGGGTAGATGTTGCCTGGCCCAGGCCAGCCAGTCGCGAGATACTTTTTCAACCCCGCCGCAGGCGCTCTCAACCCCGCCGCAGGCGCTCTCAACCCCGCCGCAGGCGCTTCCCACTTCTCCACCGGCGAGTTGCCAGCGCCGGCTGTTTGCCAGCGGGATGTAGGCCCAGTACGTGCTCTCGTCACGCCAGACGAACTCACAGTCGCTATCGGCGGCGAGAATCAGTGTGGCCTCCCAGCCGGGCGCCAGTGGCGCGAGACTCACCGCGCCATGTTTGGATTCGGGTTGGCCGGACACCGGGTCGAGGTGCGCGGCGAGCAACCCGCCCATGCGCGCCTGGCCGCTGAAGCTGTCGTTCCAGTGCATCGGCACGAACACCTCGCCGCGCCGCTGCGCATTGGAGACCCGCACCCGGCCGAGATAGTCGCCGCCGGCGCCCTCGAGTCGCGCCAGTTGCTGATCCTTCACACCGTAGCGTTCGGCGTCATTGGGATTCACCTCGATGAACGGCTCACTACGGTGGTTCATCAACCGCGGCGAACGCGCGGTACGGGTCATGGTGTGCCACTGATCGCGCACCCGGCCGCTGTTCAGTCGCAGCGGACGCGCCTCGCTGAGTGCTTGTCGGGGTCCACACGGACGCACCGGAATCAGCCGGGCCAGACCGTCCGGGGTGGCGAAGCGGCCATCGGTGAACAGCCGCGCGGTGCCCTGGGGCGCGCGGGCGTTGACCGGCCACTGGATCGGCTCAAGGGCGTCGTAGGCGGCGCGGTCGAGCCCGGCGAGACCGGAAATATCGAAGAGGCGTGCGCCCTGACCCTGGTTGTCAGGGTAGTTCTCGAAGTCGGACAGCCGGGCGTGCTCGTCGAAGATCTCACCCGGGTGCGTATAGGCGAAGGCTTCGGCGAAGCCCAGTCGGCACGCCACCTGGCTGATGATCCACCAGTCGTGGCGCGCCTCACCGGGCGGCGGCAACAGACCGCGCTGGCGCGAGATGCGCCGCTCGGAGTTGCTTACGGTGCCGTCCTTCTCGGACCAGCTCGAGGCCGGCAGCACGATGTCGGCGTACGGCAGAATGTCGGCGTTGGCCATGCAGTCGGAGACGATCACCAGCGGGCAGGCCTCGAGGATGCGCCGCACGCGGTTGGCGTCGGGCAGGCTGACGCCGGGGTTGGTGGCCATGATCCACACGGCGCGGATCTCGCCGCGTTGGATGGCATCGAACAGCTCGACCGCCTTGTGGCCGGGACCGTCGGGCAGACGCGGCGTCAGCGTGTCGGTGGTCCAGAAGCGGGTGACGCGATCGATGGCGCCGGGCGTGTGGTAGTCCATGTGCGCGGCGAGCTGGTTGGCCAGCCCGCCCACCTCGCGCCCGCCCATGGCGTTGGGCTGGCCGGTGATCGAGAACGGCCCGGCGCCGGGCAGGCCGAGTTTGCCGCCGGCCAGGTGGCAGTTGATGATCGCGTTGCACTTGTCGGTGCCGCTGCTCGACTGGTTGATGCCCTGGGAGTAGAGCGTCACCACCTGCAGCTGGCTGGCGAACCAGTAGAAGAAGGTTTCCAGGCGTTCGGGGTCGACGTCGCAGTCGGCGGCGATGGCCTCGATGGAACAGTCATCCTCGCGCGCCGCGGCCAGGGCGGCATCGATGCCCTGGGTATGCCGCTCCAGGTAGACGCGATCGAGGCGGTTCTTGGCGTCCATCCAGGCCAGCAGCCCAGTGAACAGCCGCGCATCGCTGCCGGGCCGGATACCCAGGTAGAGGTCGGCGATCTCGCAAGTGTCGGTAACCCGCGGGTCGATGACCACCACGCGCATCAGTGGGTTGCGCTGCTTGGCGGTGCGCAGGCGCTGGTAGAGCACCGGGTGGTTCCAGGCCAGGTTGGAGCCCACCAGCACCACCAGTTCGGCCTCCTCCAGGTCCTCGTAGTTGCAGGGCACCGCATCGGCGCCGAAGGCACGCTTGTAGCCGGCCACCGCCGAGGCCATGCACAGTCGCGAGTTGGTATCCAGGTGCGGCGTACCGAGAAAGCCCTTGAACAGCTTGTTGGCGACGTAATAGTCCTCGGTCAGCAGTTGCCCGGAGAGATACGCCGCCACCGCTTCGCGCCCGTGCGCGGCCTGGGTCGCCTTGAGTCGCTCGGCGACGGTCGACAAAGCCGTGTCCCAGTCGACCTCGAGGCCATCGACCCGGGGTCGCATCAGCCGCCCGTGGTGGCCCAGCGTCTCGGCGAGCGCCGAGCCCTTCACGCACAGCCGCCCATGATTGGCCGGATGCGCGCGGTCGCCCTCGACGCCGGTCGCCGTCCGGCCGTCGCGGGTGACGATCACCCCGCAGCCGACCCCGCAATAGGGGCAGGTGGTACAAACGCGCATGGCCATCCTTCGTTGAATCCGCTGTTGGAGGAATAAGCAAGCGCGAGACCGACAACGGCTTTTTATCGCTAAATCATATCGTTGATCACTTAATGCGCGAGTCGGCGCTCGGCTTTCGCCCCCATCTCGCCTAACTGCGCGCTAGCCTGGTGCACGGCCCACCGCCACTGCACAGCGAATGATCGTCTCAACCGTTCCCCGGCAGCCTCACCCGCAAGCATTTCCTCATCAAGCCCATGAAATAACAGCGCCAAACATAGCCTTGGCACGCGGTTGGCTTTATTGGATACGAACATCGATCAACCTGGGAGGAACCGCCGTGCAGCCTCACGAACATCTGCTGATTGTCGGCAACGGCATGGCGGGCCACCGCCTGCTGGAAGCCCTGCTCAAACATGAGCACCGGCCGCGGCGAATCAGCGTGATCGGCGACGAGCGCACCCCGGCCTACAACCGCATTCTGTTATCGAGCTGGCTTGCCGGCGAAACCACGCGCGACGCCCTGACCCTACGCGATGCCGGCTGGTACGCCGAGCAAGGCGTCGAGCTGATATTGGGTGAGCGGGTCAGCGAGATCGACTGTGGCCGCCAACGCGTGACCACCGGCAGCGGCCGCGAGATCGGCTACGACCGCCTGGTGCTGGCCACCGGCTCGCGCCCGGCGATGCCCGACGTGCCGGGCATCGAACTCGCTGGCGTGCAGGGTTTTCGCGATCTCGATGATGCCAGGGCACTGACCCGAGCCAGCCAGACTGGCCGACACGCGGTGGTTGTCGGCGGCGGACTGCTCGGACTGGAAGCCGCCGAGGGGCTGCGTAAGCGCGGCATGCAGGTCACGTTGTTGCAACGCGGCGAGCGGCTGATGAATCGCCAGCTCGACGCCACGGCGGCGGAACTGCTACGTCGTGAACTCCGCTGTCGCGGCCTCGACATCGTCCCCAATACTCGACTGGCGAGCCTTGAAGGCGACGGTCACGGTCATGTTCGCGCGGTGCATATCGAGGACGGCCGGCGGCTCCCGGCCGACTGCGTGGTGGTCGCCGCCGGCATCGTGCCCAACGTCGAGTTGGGCCGTCGGGCCGGCCTGGAGACGGCACGCGGCATCGTCGTCGATGCCTGGCTGACCACCAGCGACCCAATGAGCCACGCCCTCGGTGAATGCTGCGAGTTCGAGGGCCAAACCTACGGCCTGGTCGAGCCGATCTGGCGCCAAGTCGAGGTGCTGGCCGCCCGTCTCTGCCACGACCGCGTCGACGGCTACGTCGAGGCGCCGAGCGCTACCAAGCTCAAGGTCAGCGGCGTATTGCTTTACGCCTTCGGCCCCATCGAGCCCGACGCCGGGCACGAGGTGCTCACCTACCACGACCCGCAGCACGGCGACTACCGCCGCCTGCTGCTGCGCGACAACCGGATCGAGGGCGCCATTCTCTACGGCGATACCGCCTTCGGCCCCTGGTACTTCGAGCAGTCACTGGCCGGGCGCGATCTGGGCACCTGCCGTCAGGCCCTGCTTTTCGGCGCCGGCGATGCCAAACCGCTTCTCGAGGAGGCCGCATAGCATGAACAAGCAACGCCTGATCGTCATCGGCAACGGCATGGTCGGCCATCACCTGGTCGAACAACTGATCGAGCGTGACGCCACCCAGCGCTTCGACATTCACGTCTTCGGCGAAGAGCGCCACCCGGCCTACGACCGCGTGCATCTGTCGGAATATTTTGCCGGGCGCGACGCGCAGTCGCTGGCGCTGTGCAACGCCGATCATTACGCCGCCAACGGTATCGAGCTGCACCTGCACGAGGCCGTGACCCGTATCGATCGCGACGCCCGCCGGGTCGTCACCGACCACGATAGCTACCCTTACGACCGCCTGGTGCTGGCCACCGGCTCCTACCCTTTCGTGCCGCCGATTCCCGGCAACGACCGCGATGGCTGCCTGGTCTATCGCACATTGGACGATCTCGACGCTATCCGTGCGGCGGCCGCAAGCGCGACCACCGGCGTGGTGGTCGGCGGTGGCCTGCTGGGCCTGGAGGCGGCCAACGCCCTGCGCGGCCTGAATCTGGACACCGCCGTGGTGGAGTTCGCCCCGCGGCTGATGCCGATGCAGGTCGATGCCGAGGGCGGCGAACTGCTGCGCGAGAAGATCGAGTCGCTGGGCGTGCAGGTACTCACCGACCGCGCCACCCTGCGCATCGAGGATGGCGAGGCGGGTGCCCATCGCATGGTATTCCAGGACGACAAGGTGCTGGAGACCGACCTCATCGTCTTCTCCGCCGGCATCCGCCCGCGCGACGAGCTGGCTCGCGACTGCAAGCTGGAACTGGGCGAGCGTGGCGGTATCGTGATCGATGACAAGTGCCAGACCAGCGATCCGGCGATCCTGGCCATCGGCGAGTGCGCACTGTGGAACGAGAGCATCTTCGGCCTGGTCTCCCCCGGCTATCAGATGGCCAAGGTGGCCGCGGCCACTTTGCTGCCAGGGTCGGGCAAGAGCGGCGAGGCCTTCCGGGGCGCCGACATGAGCACCAAGCTGAAACTGCTCGGCGTGGATGTCGGCGCGATCGGCGAGGCCCACGGCGACCGCTCACCCAGTGCGCGCACGTTCCGCTACCTGGATGGAATCAAGCAGGAGTACCGCAAGCTGGTGGTCTCCGGCGACGGCAGGAGGCTGCTCGGTGCGATGCTGGTCGGCGACAACGCCACCTACGACACCCTGATGCAGTACTACGTCAACGGTCTGGAGCTGCCCGAGGACCCGGCCTCGCTGATCCTGCCCTCGTCCGAGGGCGTGCCGACGCTGGGCGCCGACGCCCTACCCGATTCGGCGTCGATCTGCTCGTGCCACAACGTCACCAAGGGTGCGATCTGTGCGGCCATCGACGCCGGCGCCACCGACCTTGCCGCGGTCAAGGGCGAAACCCGGGCCAGTACTGGCTGCGGCGGCTGCGCGGCGCTGCTCAAGAGCGTGGTCGACAGCGAGCTCGAGGCGCGCGGCGTCGAGGTCGATCAGTCGATCTGCGAACACTTCGCCCATACCCGCCAGGCGCTCTACTCGATCGTGCGCGTCGAGGGTATCAGGACCTTCAGCGAGCTAATCAAGAAACACGGGCACGGTCTAGGCTGCGATATCTGCAAGCCGGCGGTGGCGTCGATCCTCGCCTCGTGCTTCAACGAGCCGATCACCGACGCCGCCCACGTGCCGTTGCAGGACACCAACGACACCTTCATGGCCAACATGCAGAAGAACGGCACCTACTCGGTGGTTCCGCGCGTGCCCGGCGGCGAGATCACCCCGGCCAAACTGCGCGTGCTGGGCGAAGTGGGCGAGAAATACGGCCTCTATACCAAGGTCACCGGCGGCCAGCGCATCGACCTGTTCGGTGCACGACTCGAGGACCTGCCCAACATCTGGGGCGAGCTGCTCGAGGCCGGCTTCGAGACCGGCCACGCCTACGCCAAGTCGCTGCGCACGGTGAAGTCCTGCGTCGGCAACACCTGGTGCCGCTACGGCGTGGCCGACAGCGTCGGCATGGCGATCCGGCTCGAGCATCGCTACAAGGGCCTGCGCTCGCCGCACAAGCTCAAGCTCGCCGTCTCCGGCTGTACCCGCGAGTGTGCCGAGGCGCAGAGCAAGGACGTCGGGGTGATCGCCACCGAGCACGGCTGGAATCTCTATGTCTGCGGCAACGGCGGCATGCGCCCGCGCCACGCCGAACTGCTCGCCACTGACCTCGACGACGCGACGCTGATCAAGACCATCGACCGTTTCCTGATGTTCTACGTGCGCACCGCCGATCGCCTGCAGCGCACCTCGGTGTGGCGCGAGAACCTCGAAGGCGGTCTCGACTATCTCAGGGACGTGGTCTGCAGCGACAGCCTGGGTCTGGCCGAGGAGCTCGAGCAGCAGATGCAGACGGTCATTGACAACTACGAGTGCGAGTGGGCGGGCGCCCTCAGCGCTCCGGACAAGCTCAAGCGCTTCCGGAGCTTCGTCAACGACGCTCGCCCCGACCCCGACATTATCGTCACCGAGGAGCGCGGCCAATTGCGGCCCGCCTGACTGGAGGAGAGCGATACATGAGCACAGCAACGGCAATCAAGAACGACGTGACCTGGCAGCCACTCTGCACCAGGGCCGACCTGGTCGCGTTCTCCGGCGTGGCGGCCTGGCTGGAGACGGCCAGCGGCACTGCGCAAGTAGCCCTGTTCTACCTTCCCGGTTACGAGACCGAGCTGTTCGCCGTCGACAACCGCGACCCGTTTTCCGGCGCCAACGTGATTGCCCGTGGCATCGTCGGTGACCTCAAGGGCGAGCCGGTGGTGGCCTCGCCCCTCTACAAGCAGCACTTCCGGCTCGCCGATGGTGGCTGCGTGGAACAGCCCGACGTCAGCCTGCGTCATTGGCCGGTGCGCGTCGACGACGACAAGGTGATGATCGGTCTCGGCTGACAGTCCTGAATTGCCGGCGAGGCCGGACTCGATAACCGGCTAACACTCCTCGTTGCGCAAGCGTCCCGCGGCACCCGACTTGGCCGGATAGCTGCCCCGGCCGAATGGCGCCGAAGGGCCGCCCCCGGCGATGGAACGATGGCGGTGATAGAGGAAAACCAGCGCCAGAAGCGCCAGGCCGGGAACGTCGGTCATCAGGTCGGGCTTGATCAGCAGCAGGGCGCAGCCCAGCACCAGCAGGCGTTCGTACCAGCGCATCCAGGTCACCAGGTAGCCCTGAACGGCCGCGACGAAGGCCAGAATGCCCACCGTTGCCGTGAAGATCACCCAGGCCCCTCGATACCAGTTCTCCACCTCGTAGAGCAGCAACGCCGGATTGAAGAAGAACATGAACGGCAGAATGGCCGTGCGCAGATCGTAGGCGAATGCCTGGACCCCGGTGCGTACCGGATCGGCCCGGGAGATGGCCGAGGCCGCGTAGGCCGCCAGCCCCACCGGCGGCGTGTCGTCGGCGAGGATGCCGAAGTAGAACACGAACAGATGAATGGCCACCATCGGCACGACGATGCCGACATCGCCGGCCAGGTTGGCGATCACCGGCGCCACCAGCGCCGCCATCACGATGTAGTTGGCGGTGGTGGGCAGGCCGATGCCCAGAATCAGCGAGGTCACCGCCGCGAGGATCAGCACCAGCCAGATGTTGCCCATGGAGAGCACACCGATGACCTGAGTCAGGCCGTAGCCCAGGTTGGTCATGGTGACCATTCCCACGATGATGCCGGCAGCCGCGGTGGCAATGGCGATGGTGGTCATGTTGCGCGCCCCCATCTCCAACCCCTGGAAGACCGCCTTGCCGCCCTTCCATAGCCCGGCGGCCAAGCCCGAGGCGCCATTTCCGCGCACGCCGCGCCAGGCTTCCTGGACCAGAATCAATGCGATCAACACGAACAGCGCATTGAGCGCACTGCGCTCCGGGGTGAGCTGGACCCACATGAGCTCATAGAGCAGGAACGCCACCGGAATCAGGTAGTGCACCCCCTTGATGAAGGTCGGCCAGAACGGCGGCAGCTCGGCCCGGGGCATGCCGGCCAGATTGAGCTTGAGCGCCTCCAGGTGCACGGTGAACAGCAATGCCAGGTAGGAGAGCAGCGCCGGTACGATGGCATAGATAATCAGTTGGGAGTACGGCATGTTGAGAAACGTCGCCATGATGAAGGCCGCCGCGCCCATGATCGGCGGCATCAACTGGCCGTTGGTCGAGGCCGCGCACTCGGTGGCGCCGGCCTTCACACCCGGATAACCGAGCCTCTTCATCAGCGGAATGGTGAAGGTGCCGGTGGTCACCGTGTTCGCCGTCGACGAACCGGATACCACACCGGTCAGCAGGCTCGCCACCACCGCCGCCTTGGCCGGGCCGCCGCGGTAGGTGCCCAGGCCGCTGTAGGCGAGATCCACGAAGTACTGCCCAGCGCCGGCTCGATCCAATAGCGCGCCGAACAGCACGAACAGGAACACGAACGACGCCGACACCTGGATCGGCGTGCCCCAGATGCCCTCGGTGGTGATGTAGAGCTGCTGGATGATCTGCCGCCAGTCGTAACCGTTGTGCAGGAAGATGACGTCGGGCGGCGTCAGCGGAATGATGCCGGCGGGGCCGGTGATACCATACAGCACGACGATGCCGGCGATGATCGGCAGGGCGATGCCGACGATGCGCGAGGCCGCGAGCGTCAGCGCGATCAGCAGCGCCGAGCCCATCCATACGTCGCGGGTAATCGGCAGGCCACCCTGCACCGCGATCAGGTTGTAGTAATTGACCACGATGTACAGCGCGGTGGCGACCCCGACGATGGCAAGCAGCCAATCGTACCAAGGGATGCGCTGGGTGGAACCGTGCTTGGCCGGGTAGGCGAGAAATGCCAGCGCGAAGCCGAAGGCCAGGTGAATGGCGCCCAGCTTCTGCGGACTCAGCGCACCGGAGTAGGTGGCGTAAAGCTGGAACAGGCTCCAGCCGACCGCGACCAGGACCAGCAGCCATCGCTGCCACGCCCACCGCGGCACTCGCGCGCCGAATTCGCTGGCCTTGACGATGCGCTGGGCCTCGGCGAGATCCTCGTCGGTCGCCTTGCCGGTCTCGTTATCGGTTGGCGGTTCGGCCATCGCCCATTGCTCCCTGTCCCGGCCCGATTCCGGGCCGCTCACGCAAGCCGACGAACCCCGGCATCGCCGGAGCCCGTCGTATCGAGCCCTGTCACTCGGATGCTGGTTGAGCGCCATCCGACTCGGGTGGCATCAGCTCGCTGGGAATCTCGACGCCCTGTTCCTCGAAGAACTTCACGGCACCGGCATGCAACGGGATGGACATGCCTTCGAGCGCGCTTTTCACGGTGAAATACTTGTCCAGGTTGGGATTCTGAACGTCGTTGTAGAAGGCCTCCAGCTTCTCGTTGAATATCGTGTTCATGAAGGTATAGACGTCGTCCTCGGACAGCTCGGACGAGGCGGCGAGCATGGCCTTCAGGGTCACTGTCTGCACGTCCTCGTCGACACCGGGGTAGGTACCGCCGGGTATCGTGAATGGGGTATAGAAGGCGTATTCTTCCTGCAGTTGGCCGAGCTCCTCCTCGGAAATCGACACCACAGTGATCGGCGCGGTCTGCGCCGCCTCGACGATGGCCGACGAGCCCAGACCGACGGTGTAGAACATCGCCGCGATCTGGTCGTCGCGCAGCAGCCCCACGGCATTGCCCGAACTGCCGCGCACCGTCGCCTGCAGGTCATCGAAGGTCAAATCGAAGGCGCCCATGATGTTCTTGGCGTCCTGCTCGGTACCCGAGCCCACATCGCCCACGTAGACGCGCTTGCCGGCCAGGTCGGCCACGCTCTCGATGCCGGCATCGGCCCGCGCCAGAATGTGAATGGCCTCGGGGTACAGCCCCACCAGGCCACGCAGGTTCTCGATCTGGTTGTTCTCGAAGGCTTCCACGCCGGTGCCGTTATAGGCGTAATAGGCGATATTGTTCTGCATCATGCCCATCTGCATGGAGCCTTCGCCGATGGCATTGGCATTGAATACCGAAGCGCCGGTGGAGCGCGCGTTGGCACGCAACCCGACATCGGCATTGTTGAGGATGTTGGCGATACCGACTGCGGTCGGGTAATACAGCCCGGACGTCGATCCCGAGCCGATGGTGATGAAGGAAGTGGATTGAGCCCAGGCCATGGACGTCGTCAACGCCAGGCCAAGAGTTGCCGCCAGAATGCGTTTAGCGAGCTTGTTGCACATTTCAGCCCCCGTGATTGTCCGATACGGTTGTTTTCAGGGCATATAGCGTAAATTTACCCGTCTTTTTAAACCTAACAGCGATGGCCGGAAACGCAAATGCGTTACCTCAGTGGCACGTGGGCCGGCCCGACCGTTGGAGCGGCAAGACCCGCAACTGGACGCCGATTGGCATCGTGTCGCTTAACCCCGAGCGGGAGCTCCAGATCACCGTCGCCGAACCGGAAAAACAGGTGGCCTGAATAACATCAGACACGACAGATTCCTTGACAACTACCGATAGAGACGCTGGTCGGCCTTGCCGAAGTTGAACTGCGCGAAGGCTTCGCGCAGCTCGTCGATGATGCGCACGGCCTGGGGCGCTTCGCAGTCGTTGAGCACCAGCAGGAATTCCTCGCCGCCGTAGCGCCCGATCAGGTCCGACTCGCGCAATCGCCGCCTGAGCAGATTGGCCAGCGCGCGGATCACCTCGTCGCCGACCAGATGGTCATAGGTGTCGTTGACGCGCTTGAAGTGATCGTCGACGACCAGCGGGTTGGCGGCGAAACGCGGGGCTTCACGCGCGTCATCCACTTCCATCAATGAGTCGCTAACGATGGCATGGGCACTCCTGAACAAGTAATGATTGTCTTATTATCGGGCCGACAGGGGGGGCTGAATAGCCCGTGACACATTGCATTGGGATGCCGCAACGGCGTGGCTACACTGAACCTACCGTTCGCCAAGTAAAGGAGAAAGAGATGACCGCCAGGATCTGCGCGTGCCCCCATTGCGACTGCCCGGTTCCCGACACGGCGGTTCCCGTCAACGATCGTTACTATTGTGGTACGGCCTGTGCGACCGCGCATGACGATCGCCGACCCTGCCAGAACCCCAAGTGCGACTGCCACAAGCACGGCTGGGGCGGTATCAAGACTTGAACCACTCTCCCTGTGCCGATGCGTCGGCGGCGGCGTTCGTGTCGCCGCCGCAACGTTTTTCAGCTTCAGCGGAATTAACGTGGAACGCCGCGCTGGCATTCCTCGACGAGCCGGTTCATCTTGAAACGACTCTTCCATTCAGTCTTCAGGAGGTCCGCCGACATAGCGCCCAGGAAGTGATGCCGAACGTAGCCACGCCTGGCCCGTCGTCACAATCATGTAACTGACCACTGCCAGCGTCGTACCTGCCGTCAATTCGAGGAGTGCTTGCCGATGGTTCTGATCGACAAGAAAGCGACCCGCCTTTACGTACTCGACACCAACGTCCTGATTCACGACCCCGCTGCGCTTTACCAATTCGAGGAACACGACGTGGTCATTCCGATGACCGTGCTCGAGGAACTCGACAAACACAAGAACGGCATTCGCGAAATCGCCCGCACCGCCCGCCAGATCAGCCGCACGCTTTCCGAACTCACCGCCAAGGTCAGCTTCGACGAAATCCGCCGCGGCATTCCGCTGACCGACGCCTACGGCCACAGCGGTCGTCTGCGCTTTCTGTGCTACAGCGACCTCAAGCCACTCGATCATCTCGAGGAAAGCCCCGACAACCGCCTCCTGGCGGAGACCTGCCGGTTGCGCGACGAACGCCCCGACGCCTCGGTGATCCTGGTCACCAAGGACATCAACCTGCGGGTCAAGGCCTCGGCCCTGAACGTGCCGGTCGAGGACTACCTCAACGACCGTGTGTTCAGCGACAGCGACGCGATGATCGAGGGCGCCAAGGTCTACGCCCAGGCCGGACGCGACGGCGCGGGCTTGTGGGAATCGCTGAACGTCGAGGTCGCCGTCGAGCGCATCGACCATCACATCTACTATCGTCTCAGCGGTGCCATTCCCGCCGATTGGCATGTCGGCATGCTGGTCTCGGACAGCGACAACGGCGCCGATTTCGAGGCCATCGTCCGCGAAGTGGCGCCCAGTTCGGCATGCCTGCAACTGTTGACCAACTATCGCCATCACGACGGCGTGTGGGGCGTACATGCCCACGACAGCCGCCAGAACTTCACTCTCAACCTGCTGATGGACCCCGAGATCGACCTGGTCAGCATTGCCGGCAACGCCGGTACCGGCAAGACCTACATGACGCTGGCCGCAGCCTTCCAGCAGACGCTGGACAGCAAGCTGTTCGAACGCATCGTATTCACCCGGGCGCCGATTCCGATGGGCGAGGATATCGGCTTTCTGCCGGGCACCGAGGAAGAGAAGATGGGCCCCTGGATGGGTGCCTTCCACGACAACATGGACAACCTGCTGCGCGACGAGAAGGACGGCACCTCGAGCTGGAGCGAGGGCGCCACGCGCCAGTTGATCGGCTCGCGGGTACAGATACGCTCGCCGACCTTCATGCGCGGGCGCACGCTCAACGACACCTTCCTGATCATCGACGAGGCCCAGAACTTCACCCCCAAGCAGCTCAAGGCGCTGGTCTCGCGGGCCGGGCGCAACACCAAGATCGTCTGCCTGGGCAACGTCGGCCAGATCGACACCGCGTACCTCACCGCCAACACCTGCGGCATGGCGGCGCTGGTGGAACGCTTTCGCGACTGGCCGCACGCCGGGCACGTCACCCTCAAGAGCGTCGAGCGTTCGCGCCTGGCGCTGGCCGCCGAGGAACTTTTATAATTTCGAGTATGGAGTGCATGCCTAACTATAAAAAGCTCCGGGCTTCGAGCACTTGCTCGTAGCTCGTAGCTCGTAGCTCGTAGCTCGTAGCTCGTAGCTCGTAGCTCGTAGCTCGTAGCTCGTAGCTCGTAGCTCAGTGTTTATGATCAGCGTTGACCGCTTTCTCGAGTAACGCCTCGCTCTCGCTGCCCGGGCCCTTTTTCATGATCTTCTGCGCTTCATGATAAAGGCAGATGTAGGTATTGCACGAGGCGCAGAATACCTTGTCGTCCGGATTGTGGACCTCGGAGACGCGCATCAGATGGCTACCGCACTTGGGGCACGCCACCGGCATGCGAAAATCCTCGGACAGATCGTTGCTGGTCATTGGCACTCACTCCATTGATGTTGCGCAATCGGCCATGTTGCGGCCGCTTACCTAGTCTTTGGGGCATCGGCGGATTTATCAAGCTGCCCCACGCCGCAGCGCTGTTCAAGCTGCCCGACGCCGCAGCGCCATTTAAGCTGCCCGACGACGCAGCGCTGTTCAAGCTGCCCGACGACGCAGCACCACGCTGAGATTATTGGCCGGCATCTCGACGATG
This sequence comes from Halomonas sp. IOP_31, assembly GCF_021151495.1. Classification (NCBI taxonomy): domain Bacteria; kingdom Pseudomonadati; phylum Pseudomonadota; class Gammaproteobacteria; order Oceanospirillales; family Halomonadaceae; genus Halomonas; species Halomonas sp. IOP_31. The sequence continues at coordinate 28,953 of NZ_JAIRBP010000031.1, forward strand.
CGTTCGATCGCCAGCCCGTTGGCCCGCGCCAGGGTGCGAATCGCTTCCAGCGAACGAATGCCCCAGCGCGGGTCGCGGCGACGCAGATCGGCGTCGAAGGCGGCGTTGCTGGGCGCCGTCGGCACGCCATCGCGCAGGAAGGGCCCGTAGAGAAACAGCACCCCGCCCTCGGGCAGGCGCTCCCCGGCCTCGCCGAACAGCGCCAGGCTCGCCTCCCAGGGGGCAATGTGCAGCATGTTGATGGCCACCAGCGCATCGAATTCCTGCTCGGCCCAAGGGCGCTCCAGCACGTTCAGCTCGAACGGCGGCGCCAGGTTGTCGAGCGCCGCCGCGTCGCGCCAGGCCGCGATCGACGCCCGTGCCTGGGGCTCGGGATCGCTGGGCTGCCAATGCACGTTCGGCAGGGCCGCGGCGAAATGGACGGCATGCTCGCCGCTGCCGCTGGCGATCTCGAGCACTCGCGAGGAGCCCTCCAGCGCCTTCGTCAGGACGTCCAGGATCGGCGCTCGGTTACGCGCCGCGGCGGGACTGAAAAGTCGTGCGTCACCGGTCCGATGTTCCTCCTGCATGCGCTACCCCACTATTGTCGATGTGCCAAACCAGGTTGGGTCATTCTGCCTTGCCCGAGGCGATCTTAAAAATCCCGACCTGCGGCTCGCGCCGGACACATCGCCAAAAAAGACCCGCCAAGCGGCGGGCCGAACAATAGCACGGACTGTCGAGAGAGAAGCAGAAGCGTGCCTGCCATCGACAAAGGCGGTGGGTTAAAGACTAGACTGGTTTAATTGAAGCGCTCGGCGGCCTCGCGGGCCAGCGCCTCGATACCGGCCCAATCGCCGGCCTCGATCAGCTCCTTGGGAGTCACCCAGGAACCGCCGACGCACATCACATTGGCGAGCTTGAGATAGTCGTCGGCGTTTTCCGGAGTCACGCCGCCGGTGGGACAAAAACGCGCTTCGGGGATCGGTCCGCCGAACGCCTTGATCGCCGCCGCCCCACCGCTGGATTCGGCCGGGAAGAACTTGAAGCGCCGATAGCCGTACTGCCAGCCGTTCATCAGCTCGGAAATCGTCGCCACCCCCGGCAGCATCGGCACCGGGCTGCTCACGCCGTAGCGGTAGAGCGCATCGGTGGCACCGGGAGTGACCACGAAATCGACGCCGAGCTGTTCGGCCTGGCGGTACTGGGCCGGCGTCAGCACGGTGCCGGCGCCGATGCTGGCGCCGGGCAGCGCCTCGCGCATGCGGGCGATGGCATCCAGCGCGCAGTCGGTGCGCAGGGTGATCTCGAGCACCGGCAGACCGCCTTCCACCAGCGCACGGCCCAGCGGCACGGCGTCCTCGAGACGCTCGATGGTGAGTACCGGAATCACCGACGCCTTCTGGCAGATGCTGTCGAGTTCAGTGGTCCGGGTCGAGGGCAACTGTTTGTCATTGCTCATGTCAGGCTCCAGCAAGATCGGTTCAAGGCGCCCAGTAGACCGCCAGCGGGCAGGCCAGAAAGGCGCGAATGGGCAGCTCGCGAACGTCGTCGCCGGCCATGGCATGCGCCAGCACGCTGCGCTTGTCGTCGCCGACGACATGCAGGACGTGGCGACGCGCCTGGTGCAGACGCCCGGCACTCAGGGTGATTCGCGGCTGCACCACGCTGGGCGAACGCGTGGCGACCAGCGGATCGTCGGTGGTCAACGCCAGGCCGAGCTCGCCGCTGTCGGGAAACAGCGAGGCGGTATGGCCGTCCCCGCCCATCCCCAGCACCACCACGCTGGCCGGCCAGGGCAGCTCGGTGACTCGCTTGGTCACCGCCTCGACACCCAGCTCGGGGGTCGAGTCGTCACTGGTCAACGGGCAGAAACGGGCCGCCGCGGCCGGCCCTTGCAGCAGGTGTTCGCGGACCAGCCGGGCATTGCTGTCCTCGGCATCCTCGGCGACCCAGCGCTCGTCGGCCAGGGTCACGTCGATCCGCGACCAGGGCAGCTCGATGCTCGCCAGGCGCTTGAAGAACGGCACCGGCGTCGAGCCGCCCGAGACGACCAGCAAGGCCCGTTCGTGGTTTTCGAGATCCACGGCCAGCGCGCTGGCGACCGCTTCACTGAGTTGCGCGGCGAGTTGCTCGCGGGGGGTGCTAGCAGTCATGGTCAATAATCCTCGTACCAGCTGCGGCCATCCTTGGTGATCATGGCGATCGACGCCACCGGGCCCCAGGAGCCCGCCGGATAACGCCGCGGTGGAATGTCGCGTTCGGCCCAGCCCGCCACCAGCTTGTCGCACCAGCGCCAGGCATGCTCGATCTCGTCGCGGCGCACGAACAGGTACTGCTGGCCCTTCATCACCTCGAGCAGCAAGCGCTCGTAGGCGTCGGGAATGCGCGACTTGGGAAAGGCGCTGTTGAAATCCAGGTGCAGCGGTCCGGGGCGCAGCCGCATGCCCTTGTCGAGCCCGCCATCCTTGGTCAGCACCTGCAGCGCGATGCCCTCCTCCGGCTGCAGCCGGATGATCAGCTTGTTGGCCGCCAGGTCGCGCTGGTCGGGATCGAAGATGTAGTGCGGCTGCTGACGGAAGTGGATGATGATCTGCGACAGCTTGTCCGGCATGCGCTTGCCGGTGCGCAGGTAGAACGGCACGCCCGCCCAGCGCCAGTTGGCGACTTCGGTCTTCATCGCGACGAAGGTTTCGGTGCGGCTTTCGGTATCCGAGCCTTCCTCGTCGAGATAGCCCGGCACGCTGGTGCCGTCGATCGAGCCCGCCGTGTACTGGCCGCGCACCACGTCACGGCCGATGCTGTCCCGCGAGAACGGCTTCAGGGCCTTGAGCACCTTGACCTTCTCGTCGCGGATGGCGTCGGCGTCGAGATTCGACGGCGGGTCCATGGCGATCAGGCAGAGCAGCTGCAGCAAGTGGTTCTGGACCATGTCGCGCAGCTGGCCGGCCTTGTCGAAGTAGCCCCAGCGGCCCTCGATGCCCACCTGCTCGGCGACGGTAATCTCGACGTGGGAGATCTGGTTCTGGTTCCACTGGTTGCCGAACAGCGGGTTGGCGAAGCGCAGCGCGATCAGGTTCTGGACGGTCTCCTTGCCCAGATAATGGTCGATGCGATAGATCCGTTCCTCGGGGAAGACTGCGCCGATGGCGTCGTTGATCTCCTGAGAGGATTCCAGGTCGTAGCCGATCGGCTTCTCGACCACGACCCGCGACTGGTTGTCGAGACTCTCGCTGGCTTCCAGGTTGCCGCAGATATCGCCGTAGATGGCCGCCGGCACCGCCAGATACACGGTCATCGGCCGCGAGACGCCCTCGCGCCACTCGCGAATCGCCTCGTAGCCCTCGACGGTGGCGAAGTCGAGCTGGATGTACTCGAGGCGGGCAATGAATCGCTTGACGCACTGCTGATCGAGATTGCCTGGCTTGAGGTACTTGTCGAGCGCTTCTTCCACCCGCTGGCGAAAGGCGTCGCCGTCGATCTCCTGGCGCGCCAGGCCCAGCACGCGGGTCTCGGCGGCAAGCAGCCCGTCGCGATCGAGGTTATACAGCGCCGGGTACAACTTGCGCATGGCCAGATCGCCCATGGCGCCAAACAGCGCCAGATCAATCTCGGGAGTAGCGTCTTGGATCATGCCTCGAACCCCTTCAATCTGGTTATCTTACGCATAAAATAGGTCATCTTTGGGCTGATCAGCAATTGATATTGGTAATTTTACCACCAGATATTATTGGATTGCCGCTGCCCCGAAGATCGGGCCGCTTGGCGGCCCGGTAGGCGCCACGCTAGGATGTCGCCAGCGATGTAGTTAAATCACTACACGATGACAGTATCGGAGTCTTTCCCTGCATGGCCAGTCACGATCTTCTCGACCGTATCCGCGCCCGCCTCGACGAACTCAATCGCTCGGAGCGCAAGGTGGCCGACGTCATCCTCAAGGATCCGGCGACCGCCACCGGGCTGAGCATCGCCACGCTGGCCCAGAGCGCCTCGGTCAGCGAACCGACCGTCAACCGCTTCTGTCGCAACTTCGACGCCAAGGGCTACCCGGACTTCAAGATCAAGCTAGCCCAGAGTCTAGCCGGGGGCACGCCCTACGTCAGCCGCAGCGTCGAGCACGACGACGATGCCGCCCGCTACGGCGACAAGATCTTCGGCGCAACCATCGCCGCGCTCGACGACGCTCGCCGGGCGCTCGACGCCAGGCGCATCGAGCGCGCCGTCGACTATCTGATTCAGGCCAAGCAGATTCATTTCTTCGGCCTCGGCGCCTCGGGGCCGGTCGCCCAGGACGCCCAGCACAAGTTCTTCCGCTTCAACCTGCCGGTGATGGTCCACGAGGACGTGCTGATGCAGCGCATGGTCGCTGCCGCCAGCCATACCGGCGACGTGATCGTGATCATCTCGTACACCGGGCGTACTCGCGAGCTGGTCGAGATCGCCCGGCTGGCCCGCGAGAACGGCGCGGTGGTGCTCGGCATCACCGCGCCGAAATCGCCGCTGGCCGGCGAATGCACCGAGACGCTCGAGGTCATCGCCCCCGAGGACACCGACATCTACATGCCGATGACCTCGCGGATGATTCATCTGGCGCTGATCGACGTGCTGGCCACCGGCGTCACCCTGCGCCGTGGCGAGGATTTCCAGTCCCACCTCAAGAAGATCAAGGACAGCCTGCAGGCGACCCGTTTCCCGCCCAACGACGGCTGAACGACGAGCGCAGACGGCGCCCTGACCCGGCTGCACTTGCCCGGGCCTCGCCGAGGCCCAACAATAGCCCCTTTTACAAGCGAGGAGTGCTTTCATGCGCCGGCTGATCGCCACCGCCCTGCTGTTGTGTCTGAGCCTTCTGAGCGTTCCCATGGCCAGCGCCGAGACCTTTCGCTTCACCGCGATCCCCGACGAGGACCAGTCGCGGCTGGTCGAGCGCTTCCAGAAGGTCGCCGACTACCTCGCCGACGAGCTCGGCGTCGAGGTCGAATACGTGCCGGTCAAGTCGTACAGCGCCGCGGTCAGCGCGTTTCGCAACGACCAGGTCCAGCTGGCCTGGTTCGGCGGACTGTCCGGCGTCCAGGCCCGGCGCCTGGTCCCCGGCTCGCAGGTGCTCGCCCAGGGCAGCGAGGACGCGGCCTTCCACAGCTATTTCATCGCCAACAGCGCGACCGGGCTCGAAGCGAGCGATGCCGGGCTGCCCGCGGCGATCGAGGGCCACTCGTTCACCTTCGGCGCCAAGACCTCGACCTCGGGCCGGCTGATGCCCGAGTTCTACCTGCGCCGGCAGTTCGACCAGGCGCCGGAAGAACTCTTCTCGCGGGTCGGCTTCTCCGGCGATCATTCGCGGACCATCGCGCTGGTCGAATCCGGCACCTACGACATCGGCGCGGTCAACTTCACCGTCTGGCAAGCCGCGGTGGAAGACGGCCGAGTCGACACCGACAAGGTCAAGGTGATCTGGGAGACCCCCGCCTACCCCGATTATCAATGGACGATCCGCGGCGACGTCGATGCGCGCTTCGGCGACGGCTTCACCGCCCGGGTGCGCCAGGCGCTGCTCGGCATGAATGATCCCGAACTGCTGGAAAGCTTCCCGCGCGACGCCTTCATTCCCGCCGACAACGACGATTACGCGCCGATCGAGCAGGTCGGCGAGGAACTCGGCCTGTTGCGCTGATGGCTGGATCCGCTCCGCTATTACGGCTCGATAACGCCGATATTGGCCATGGCCGGCGGGTGCTCCTGGCCAGGCTCTCGCTGACCCTCAACGCCGGCGAGCGTGTCGCGCTGCTCGGCCAGAGCGGCGCCGGCAAGTCGACGCTGCTTGCCGCACTGCGCAGCCGCCTGGCCGGCGATGTCGCCTGGTGCCCGCAGAGCCACGGTCTGGTTCCGCAGCTGGCGGTCTATCACAACGTCTACATGGGTCGCCTCGAGCGCCACTCCGCGCTTGCCAATCTGTGGAACCTGGTGCGCCCCGAGCGCCGCGCCTGGACCGAGATCGCCGCGTTGTGCGACGAACTCGGTCTCGACGGCCTGCTCAAGCGACCGGTCGCGCAACTCTCCGGCGGCCAGCGCCAGCGCGTGGCGATCGCTCGCGCGCTCTACCAGCAGCGCCGGATCTTCCTCGGTGACGAACCGGTGGCCAGCGTCGACCCGCACCAGGCGTTGCGCCTGCTGGCGCTGATCGATGCCCGCCACGCCACCAGCGTCGTCGCGCTACATCAGCGCGAGCTGGCGCTGACCCACTTCGACCGCGTGTGGGGGCTGCGCGACGGCCGGCTCGAGCTCGACGCGCCAACCCGCGAATTGAATCTTGCCGATCTCGACCGGCTGTACCCGGCGGCCGACGCCCCGCCTCATTGCACGGCCGACGCCCCGCATCCTGCCGCCGATGCCCGACGCCGCGCCGTGGCCGGCGATGCGTGAATTACCGGCACCCGGTGCCTTGCGCGGTGATTCACCGGGACTGAGCCTGGCCCGGCGTTCGCTGATACTCGTCGCACTGTGCCTGCTGGCGCTGCCGTTCGCCGATCTGGCCATCTTCACCCACGACCCCTGGGCGGAACTGGCGCGAATGGCCGTCGGGCTGGCCTGGCCGAGCTGGAGCACGCTCTCATCGCCGCTGCAGGCCACGGCGCTGACCGTCGGCGTGGCGCTGTGGGGCACCTTTCTCGGCATATTGCTGGGTTTTCCGCTAGCGCTGGTGTTCGCCCGCTCGCGGCTGGTGCGCGCCGGCTGCGCCTTCGTCCGCGCAATTCACGAAGTGTTCTGGGCGCTGCTATTCCTGCAGGTGTTCGGCCTATCGGCAGTCACCGCGCTGGCGGCGCTCGCCGTGCCCTATGCCGGGATCTTCGCCAAGGTCTACGCCGAGATCCTCGAGCAGACGCCGGGCAGCGCCGCCGACAGCCTGCCCCCGGGGGCCGGTCGCTTTTCACGTTTCATCTATGCCGAGCTGCCGCTGGTCTGGGCGCGGCTCGCCGCTTATACCCGCTATCGCTTCGAATGCTCGCTGCGCGCCAGCGTGCTGCTGGGCTTCGTCGGCCTGCCAACGCTGGGCTTCCATCTCGAGAGTGCCTTTCGCGAGGGCCGCTATCATGAAGCCGGCGCGCTGCTCTGGCTGTTCTACCTGCTGATCGGTTCGATCGGCGTGTGGAGCCATCGCCGGCTGGTACCCTGGCTGTTACTGGCCAGCCTGTTCGTGCTCGGCCCCTGGCCGCAGGTCGACGGCGGCCTGCTGTGGCGCTTCGTCAGCCAGGATCTGTGGCCGGCGCCGCTGCTGGCGGGCGACTGGACCGGCTTGGTCGCCTGGTTCACCGAAATTCCCGACCTGCTGCCGGCGATCGCCAACACCCTGCTGCTGGGGCTGATGGGCACTGTCGGCGCGCTGCTTATCGCGCTGCTGGCCTGGCCGCTGGCCAGCCGTCACTTCGGCAATCGCCCGTCGCGCTTCGCCGGCAAGGCACTGCTGATCGGGCTGCGCTCGACCCCGGAACTGATGCTGGCGTTCATCTTCCTGTTGCTGCTCGGCCCTTCGATGCTGCCGGCCTGGCTGGCACTGGCACTGCACAACGGCGCGCTGCTGGCGTTTCTCGCCGCGCGCCATGCCGACAACCTCGAACCGGGAATGCCCGGGCTGCCCGCCAGCGGTCGCTACGCCTATGAACTGCTGCCCCGTCTCTACCCCGGGCTGCTCGCGCTGCTGTTCTACCGCGCCGAGGTGATCATCCGCGAGACCGCGCTGCTCGGCATGCTCGGGGTGGCCACGCTGGGCTTTTACATCGACTCGAGCTTCGCCTATCTGATGTTCGATCAGGCGTTCTTCCTGCTGCTGGTCACCGCAATGATCAACATCGCCGTCGACGCCGTAGCCCGCCGTTATCGGCCCCGCGACGTGGTGATGGACGATCCGTGCAATCGGTGAACGGATAAACGTATACACGGATTAAAGTATTCCCCCGGTCGGCCGATGACCGATATGGCCAAGCTCGATCTTGAGACGAAAAAAACCCGACCATGAGGGCCGGGCTTACAGCGCTGCATCCTTGCTACCTCCACGGGCATCCTGCCCGTGCATCCCTGGATTGAGCCGTCCCTGTGCTCGTCTTCCATGCCATGAGCGTGTCCGTGCTCACTGGATGCATTATGGCAGCCATCGATTCCGTCGCCTTTAATCCAGGTTGCCATTCCCTGTAAGAGATTGCCGACACGGCCTGTGCGTAAAATGCCATTGGCGCTCAGGCTGTGTCTGAAAAGTCGGCGAGCGAAGGTCAGACAAGGGAAACATCAAGTAAAACGGCGACGCCGCCTCAGCGATGCCGCCGTCGACTCGGCACCATGCAACTCGAAAGCCGCCAGGCATGGCCTGGGCCGGGTGTTGCCGGTCAGGAATCCCGCGACACGTTTCTCATTCTCTCGATCACTCGCATCGCATACTGCTCGCCCGCCTTGTGGGCCTGATCCTCGCTGGGGTATTCCCTTCCCGGCATGTGCCAGGAGGAATAGTCGTGACTCACCTCGATGGGCATCGAGACCCGAAAGCTATAATCCCCGTCCCGGGCCCTGTCCTGGTGAATCTCCAGAATATAAGGCTGACTCTGGTGCTTATGGACCCACTTCCTGATCGCCGTCATTGCCGTTCTCCTTGCATCCATGGTCGCTAAATCCGTTTAGCCTACTCATCACTATAGACGGCGATCAATGACCCCGAAAGATCCATGACACCCCGATCACGGCCTTGGTGAAGCCTTGTCTTAGACGGCCCATGCGACCGGTATCCGCACTCGAGTCTGGGTCTGCTCGCCTGAGCGACATCATGCCGATGGCCTGCCGAGGATGACTCGCGTAGGGTATGATCCTGAATGCAGCGCCTGGTTGTCAGGCCGCTCGGATGTTACCGGCAACCCAGGACTCGATCATGACCACGGCCCCGATGTATCTTCGCGACTGGCGTGCCTGGCAGCCGGCCGGACAGCAACATGGCCCTACCGTCAGCGACCCGCGTCTTTCGACGGTCGAACGCCCCGGCGGGCAGTCGCTGCCGGCCATGCTGCGCCGGCGGCTCAATGGTCTGGGGCGCGCGGTCTGCGACATGCTCGCCGAGCTCGACCCCAAGGGCACGGCGCTATTGATTCATGCATCCCGACACGGTGACGGTGAACGCACTCTGGAGCTGCTTTATGCTCTGGCCGCAGGCGACGTACTGTCGCCGGCGCGCTTTGGCATGTCGGTACACAACGCCATCCTCGGCGTGCATTCGATCGCCAGCGGCAATCGCCGCTCGCTGCAGGCGCTGGCCGCCAGCGGCGACGAACTCGCTGCCCTGTTCAGCGAGGCGCGCGGTTATCTGGCCGAAGGCGAAGCGCGAGTCATCGCCGTGTTCAGCGATGCCCCGGTGCCGGCGCGCTTTGTCGAACACGCCCCGCCCAGCCGCGGCACGGCCGCCGTGGCGCTGGTTTTCACGGCCGATCGTGGACGTCGCGTGCGCAGCGAACCGGCCACCGACACCAACATCGGTGCTCACGGCGCGCCGCAGCCGGTCGACGTCATCGACTGGCTGGCCTGCGGAGCGCCGCTTCTGAGCCCTCGGCGCGGCCTCGCATGGCAGCTCGACGACTGATGTCCATTCAGGCACAGCCCGGCACCTGGCGATTGTCTCGACTATGGCGCGGCGTCGGCACTGCGCTGGGCTTTATCGCGTTCGGCCTGTGCGCATTGATCATCGGCTGGCTGCTGGCGCCGCCGATCCGACTTGCCTCGCGCCACCCGCATAGCGCCCAGCGCCGCGTGCGCCGGCTCGTGCGTCTTGCCTGCCACGGTCTCATCAAGGCGTTGCGCCGGCTCGGCGTGATCGACGTACGAGTCGACCACAGCGAGCGCCTCGATATGCCCGGACGGCTGCTGCTGGCCAACCACCCCTCGTTGATCGATGCGCTGTTCTTGCTGGCGTCGGTTCCCGACGCCTGCTGCATCGTCAAGGGCCAACTGGCCGCCAACCCGATCCTGCGCCGGGTGATCCTGGCGGCCGGCTATATCACTACCTGCGAACCGCGCACGGTGATCGGTGCAGCCCGCCGCGTCCTCGCCACAGGCCAGCCATTGCTGGTGTTCCCCGAGGGCACCCGCTCGCTGCCCGGCCGGCCCGTCCGGCTACAGCGCGGTGCAGGGGCGATCGCCCTGGCCAGCGGCGCCTGGATCACCCCGGTGCGTATTCGCTGCGCCCCGACCACCCTGACCAAGGGCGAAGCATGGTATCGTGTGCCGCCGAGCCGCCCCTGTTTTCATATCGAGATCGGCGCCCCCTTGGCGCCGCTCGCTGGCGTTGACGCCTCACGACAGACCGCTCGCGACCTGACGCGGCGCCTGGAAGATTATTTCAACAGCCCCCCATGGGAAGAGGGACTCACCGATGACCACCGAGCTGGAACGCGAACTCAAGCACTTGATCATCGACACCCTGGAACTGGAAGACGTCACGCCGGATGACATCGACCCGGACGAGGCGCTGTTCGTCGAGGGGCTGGGGCTGGATTCCATCGATGCCCTCGAGCTCGGCCTGGCCCTGCAGAAGCGCTACGGCATCCAGCTCGAGGCCGACAGCGAGGACACTCGCCAGCATTTCGCCAACCTTCACAGTCTGGCTGCGCTGGTCGAGGCACGCCGCGTCAAGTAACCAATCAGGCAACCCGACAAGTCCGCAGCGAAGCACGCACCGATGGCCGCGACGAACACGCCCCTCAGCAAATCCACCGCCGGGCCGAGCGCCCTGCTCAACCTGCTGCTCGGCACCCTGGCGCTGGGCTGGCCCTGGCTGTCGGGGCTGCTCGCCGAGCGCGCCGGCGGCTGGGCATTGCTGACGCTGGTTGCCGGGCTGGCCTGCTGGCGGCTGCCAACGGGTTATCGACGCTGGGGCGGCGTGGTGCTGATCCCCGCCGCGCTGCTGGCGCTGGCCGGTCACGCCGCGCTTACCGTGCTGCTCTGGCCGGTGGTGATCAACGTCGCGCTGCTCGGCGTGTTCGCTTGGTCGCTGACCCATCCACCCAGCGTCATCGAGCGCCTGGCGCGCCGCGAACAGCCCGACCTTCCCGCCAGCGGGGTACGCTACACGCGCCGCGTGACCCAGGTCTGGTGCGGTTTCTTCGCCATCAACGCCAGCCTCGCCCTGGCCACGGTGATCCACGGCGATCGCGCCCTGTGGACGCTCTACAACGGCGGCGTCGCCTATGCCGCGATGGCGCTGCTGTTCGCCGGCGATTGGTGCCTGCGTCAACGCCTCAAGAAGAACAGCGCCTCATGACCGCATCCCCGCTACTCTCGGCGCCCTGGCGCGCCAGCGAGCCAGGGCGCCGCGTCGGCTGGCGTGCCGGGTGCACAGCGTCCGAAACCGCGTCGCGCGTCGTGACGCTCGGCGAATTCCAGCAACGCATCGGCGCCTGGCAGGCTTGCCTCGATGCCATCGCCGAACCCGGCCAGCACTGGTCGCTCTACGCCCGCGCGCCGCTGGAGTTCGCCGCCGCGCTGATCGCCCTGTGGGAGCGCGGCGACAGCGCGCTGCTGCCCGCCGACGACCGCCCCGAGACACTCGCCGCGACCGATCGCCTGACCCGCGCCCGGCTCGGCGACGTCGCCGGTGGCCATGCACCCGCCTTGCCCGGCCGGGCGCCGCGCTGGGGCCGGCTCGGCCCCGAGCGGCTCGCGCTGACGCTGTACACCTCAGGCTCGAGCGGCGAGCCCCAGCGGCTGGACAAGCGCTTCGCCCAGCTCGACGCCGAACTGGCCACCCACCAGGCGCTCTGGCCGCTCGGCGGACGGCTGGTGATCAGCCAGGTCAGCCACCAGCACATCTACGGGCTGTTGTTCGCTGTATTGCGACCGCTCTGCGAAGGCGCGCCGCTGGCCGACACCACCTGCCGCTACCCCGAGACGCTGCATGCCTGGCTGGCGGCACTGGCCGCCGCGAAGAATACCGATGCGGCCCCCGACGAGGCGGTGCTGATCAGCGCCCCGCCGCCGCTGGAGCGGCTGCCCGAGAGCATCGACTGGCCGGCGGTGCGCGCACGGCTGGCCTACGTCCACTCCTCCAGCGCACCGCTGCCCGACGCGGCCAGCGCCCGGGCCCGCGCGCTGCTCGACGCGCCGGTGCTGGAAATCTACGGCAGTTCGGAGACCGGCGGCATCGCCTGGCGCGACCAGCACCACGGCGAGCGCTGGACGCCGCTGCCGGGCATCGCGGTCCGTGCCGATGAGCGAAGCCAGCTGTGGCTGCGCTCGCCGTTCATCGCCGCCCGCGACTGGCAGCGCCAGGCCGACCGCATCGAGCCCGGCGACAACGGCTTTCAGCTGCTGGGACGTAGCGACCGCATCGCCAAGGTCGGCGGCAAGCGGGTCTCGCTGACCGCCATGGACCGGGCGCTCGCCGCGGACCCGCGGGTGCGCGAGGTACGCACCGTGGCCCTTACGCAGCATGCCACCCGGCTCGGCGCGATCGTGCGCCTCGACGCGGTCGACCTGCCGCATGAGCACACCGCGCGACGCACGCTGATCGCCAGTCTGCGCAGCCGGCTGCTGGCCGGCTACGAGCCGACGGTGGTCCCGCGTTACTGGCGCTTCGTCGCCCACTGGCCGAGCAACGCCCAGGGCAAGCTCACCGCGGCGCTGGTCTCGCGACTATTTCGTGATCTCGACGACCGCCGCCAGCCGCGCTGGCTGGGGGCCATCGACAGCGGCGAGGGGCGCTGTCTGATCGATTTCGAAGTCCCCGAACGGCTAGTCTTTCTCGACGGTCACTTTCCCGGCCAGCCGGTGGTGCCGGGCGTGGTGCTGGTGCAGTGGGCCTGTCAGCTGGCCCGCGAGCAGTTCGCGCTCGCCGCGCCCTTTCAGGGCCTCGAGCGGGTCAAGTTCCCGCTGTTGCTGCTGCCCGGCGAACGCGCGCGACTGACGCTGAGCCTGGACACTGCCGGTGGCGGCGACCGGCAATCGCTGGGTTTCAGCGTCGATAGCGCGCGCGGCCGCCACGCCAGCGGGCGGGTGGCGTTCGCCGCCGAGCGCGCGACGGAGGTGGACGATGGCTGACGCGGCCAATCCCTGCGTGCTGATCCCGGTCTACAACCATGCCGGGGCGATCGCCGCGACCTGCGCAGGCGTGCGCCAGCTAGGCATCCCGCTGCTGCTGGTCGACGACGGCAGCGATGCCGCGTGCGCGGCACTGCTCGAGCGCCTGGCCGAGGCCGACGATGTCAGCCTGGTGCGCCTGCCTGTCAATCGCGGCAAGGGCGCGGCGGTCAAGGCCGGGCTGCGCGAAGCCGCCCGGCGGGGCTTCAGCCACGCCCTGCAGGTCGACGCCGACGGCCAGCACGAGGCGGCCGATCTGCCGGCGTTCCTTCAAGACCTCGACGGCGCCGATCAGCGCCTGCGCATCGGCTACCCGCGCTTCGACGCCAGCGTGCCCCCTCACCGCTACTATGCGCGCTACCTGACCCACGCGCTGGTGTGGCTGAACACCCTGTCGTTCACGCTGCGCGATACCATGTGCGGCGCCAAGCTGTTCCCCGTCGCCGCGACCCTGCGGCTGGTCGAGACCCACGGCTGCGGCGAACGCATGCAATTCGACACCGAACTGCCGGTGCGCTGGCTGTGGGCCGGCGGCGAGGTGATCAACCTGCCGGTTCGCGTACACTACCCCCTGGATGGCGTGTCGCACTTCGCCATGGCCCGCGATAACGTCCTGCTGACGCTGATGCATCTCAGGCTGTTCGCCGGCATGCTGATCCGCCTGCCGCGGCTGCTGGGGCGGCGCCTGACGCAACGGAGGAAACCCACGTGAGTGCCACTCAAGAGGCGCCGCGACAGCACTGGGCGCGCATTCAGGAATCGGGCAGCGTCACCGGCATGCGGATCATGGTCTGGATCCGCCGCCGGCTGGGTCGGCTGCCGTTCACCTTCATTCTGCAGTGGGTGATCCTCTACTATTTCATTCGCCACCCGCTGGCGCGGCGCGCCTCGCGCGACTACCTGATGCGCATCTGGCCGCAGCATGCCGGGCATCCGCCGCGCTGGCCTCAGCGTCTGGTGCTGCGTCACTTCCAGGTCTTCGGTCAGTCGTTGATGGACAAGGTCGACGCCTGGAGCGGCATGCCGCTCGACGTGCGCCTCGACGCCGCCGATCGCGCCTGCCTCGACGCCGCCATCACCGGCGGGCGCGGCGGGCTGATGCTGGTCTCGCACCACGGCAACCTGGAAATCTGCAGCGCGATGAGCGACACCCGTGACGACTTTCACGTCTCGCAGCTGATGCACACCCGCAACGCCCGGAAATTCAATGCCCTGATGGAGCGCGCCACGCAGCAAAGCGGCCCCGAGATCGTCGAGGTCAGCGAGATCACCCCGGCCACCGCCATGCGCCTGGCGCAACGCATCAACGACGGCGGCTTCGTGGTGATCGCCGCCGACCGGGTGCCGCTCGCCGAGAACGGCCGGACCCGCGATCTCGAGTTCCTCGGCGCCACGGCGCCGTTTCCCGAAGGCCCGTTCTGGTTGGCGACGCTGCTGCGTTGCCCGCTCTATACCCTGGGCTGCGTGCGCGAGGGCGATCATCACCGGGTGCGCTTTCAGCCGTTCGACGACACCACGCACCTGAAGCGTGCCGAACGCGAGGCGTGGCGCGAAGCCGCCATGCGCCGCTATGTCGGCTGGCTCGGCGAGCAGTGCCGCGAGTATCCCTTGCAATGGTTCAACTTCTTTCCCTACTGGCATGCCGATGAGCGCTGAGAACCCCGACAACCCGACCCTGGTGCTCGACGGCACGCCGCTGGCCATCGAGGATGTCTGCCGCGTCGCCCGTGGCCAGGCGCACGTGCGCCTGGCCGCAGACGCCGCGTTCCGGGCGCGCATCGAGGCCGGCCCGGCCTTTCTCGAACGGCTGCTCGCCGAGGACGGCGTGGTCTACGGCGTGACCACCGGCTACGGCGACGCCTGCACCCGTGCGGTGCCCGCCGAGCAGCTCGCCGCGCTGCCCCATCAGTTGTACACCTTTCATGGCTGCGGGCTGGGCGAGCTGCTCGACGTCGAGGCCGCCCGCGCGGTGGTGCTGGTGCGCCTGGTATCGCTGTGTCGCGGCGTCTCGGGGGTCAGCTGGGAATTGCTCGAACGGCTGGCCTGGCTGCTCGAGCACGACGTCGTGCCGGTGATTCCCAGCGAAGGCTCGGTGGGCGCCAGCGGCGATCTCACCCCGTTGTCGTATCTCGCTGCGGTGCTCTGCGGCGAGCGCGAGGTCTACGACCATGGCCGCCGGCGCGCGGCGGCGGAGGCGCTCGCCGAGCGCGGCCTCGCGCCCTACCGGCTGCGCCCCAAGGAAGGCCTGGCGCTGATGAACGGCACCGCGGTGATGACCGCACTGGCCTGCCAGGCCTACGCCCGCGGCGAGCGCCTCTCAAGGCTCGCCACGCGCCTGACGGCGCTCAACGTCTGGGCGCTGGCCGGCAATCCCTATCACTTCGACGCCACGCTGTTCGCCGCCAAGCCGCATCCCGGTCAGCAACGCTGCGCCGCGCGGCTACGCGGCGACCTGGCCACCCAGGACGCGCAGCCGCCGCGCAACGCCTCGCGCCTGCAGGATCGCTATTCCACACGCTGCGCGCCGCACGTGATCGGTGTGCTCGAAGACAGCCTCGACTGGCTGCGCGACTTCATCGAGGGCGAGCTCAACAGCGCCAACGACAATCCGCTGATCGACCCGCTCGGCGAGACAGTGATGCATGGCGGACACTTCTACGGCGGCCACATTGCCTTCGCCATGGACTCGCTGAAGACGCTGGTCGCCAATATCGCCGATCTGCTCGACCGTCAGCTCGCGCTGCTGGTCGACGAGCGCTACAACCATGGCCTGCCGGCCAACCTGAGCGGCGCCAGTGCCGAGCGCGCACCGCTCAACCATGGCTACAAGGCGCTGCAGATCGGCGTCTCGGCGTGGACCGCCGAGGCCCTCAAGCACACCCTGCCGGCCAGCGTGTTCTCGCGCTCCACCGAGAGCCACAACCAGGACAAGGTGAGCATGGGCACCATCGCCGCCCGCGATGCGCTGCGTGTGCTGACTCTCGCCGAACAGGCCGCCGCCGGCGTGCTGCACGCCGCCTGTCAGGGCGTCGAGTTGCGCCAGATTCAGGCCGGCCCACCGCCGCCGGCGCTCGCCGGCTTCGTCGCCGTGTGCCGCACGCGCATCGCCCCGCTCGGCGAAGACCGCGCGCTGGACAGCGAGCTGCGCCGGCTGTGCGCCGAGCTCGAGACGCTCGCCGCGCCGCTGTACCAGTAAGCAAGAGAGTGTTTTACAAAACAGGCGAGCGAAGGCAAGACAAGGCAAACTCAGACGAAATAGCGGAGTTTACATGGGGTTAAATGAGCATGTTGAGGATGATTTTAACGCCGTATTGGCGAGCGCAGCCCTTTTGTAAACGCCCTCTAATACTACAGTCGTAACTGAATAAGCTACAATGCATGTGGTTGATATGGAAGCGATCACAGGGTGAAGGATGCAAGAACTGGATCTCTCTGTCTCAGCATTGTTGGATGACCTGGCAGATCGG